>JASEGR010000084.1:9293-10885 GCA_030017955.1 Candidatus Eisenbacteria bacterium | reverse complement strand
TGCGATTTCTAACGGGGTTTAGAGATGAATCTCTAACGGGGTTTAAAGCCCCGCCCTTTCTAACGGGGTTACTTTTTAATGACGCCAAGTTCATCGACATCTACTTTCAACGATTTAAGATAATCGACGACATATGCCTTAGCTTCTTTATGCTTCATATAGGCCTCTGTGCTATATAAGCTTTTCAGATAATCCTGATACGCTTTGGTCTTGGTCAGCTTGAAAAAAATCTCTTCCCAGAATTTCAACGCATAATCCGGGAAATTCTTCGGCGCCCAAAAACCTCTGGGCTGGTCGAATACGGCGTTAATCCCCTGCTCTTTCATCGTGGGCACATCCGGAAGAAACGGGATTCTTTGTGCGGTCATGGTTCCCAGCGCTTTAACTTTTTTGGCTTCGATCTGACCCATCTGCTCACTCGCGTTTCCAAACCCCAAATCGACATGACCACCCAGAATGGCTACGGCAGCGGGTCCGCCGCCACCAAAACCGACCAGGTTCAACTGCGCACCCGTCGCCTTTACCACTCGATGGGAACAGATGTGTTCAGACCCCCCCACACCGCCGTATGCAACAGAAACCTTTTCAGGGTTCTTCTTTGCATATTCAATGACACTTTTCATGTCATTAAAAGGCGATTCAAAGCGGGTGAACGCAAGGTTCGGCTCCATGCATAGCACGTTGATGAACGTGATATCTTCCAGTTTCATTTTGCTTGTTCCGCGTAAAAGGGTGGAAAGAGGACCCGCGGTGAACTGCTTGATAACATACGGATCACCCGCTCTATCATGAAGATAATTAAGCGCAATCGTACCTCCTCCACCCTCCCGGTTTACCACCTGAATCTTCTGCTTTACCAGGCCTTCTTTTTCAAGGATACTGGCCAGAGTCCGGCTGAACAAATCGCTTCCACCGCCCGCAGGAGCATGGACGACAAATTCAATCGTCTTTTCAGGGTATGCCGCCTTCGCATCAACCGTCATCAATACAGCGATAACGCAAAATACTACAGCCAATGAATAGATAAAAATTTTCCTTCGCATAGGCTCCTCCTTTCGCATCAATGTTAAATGTTAACTGACTAAAGTACCCATCCTCTTACCCCGGTATTTTCCCCTTTCTTTTTCTCTTTGCTTGTCAGCTTACGAAGAAGCATTTCAGCTCGTGTGGGATTAAATATTCCGCATAGACACGGCTTAGCCAATTCTATACCGGCCTTTTCTGCAGTTAAAGAGTTAGCTTCAATTTTTTTCACCAGGTCGTCAACAAGGTATCTCGAGACCATGCCGTGACCGCACATGGTTGTTATTTCAAGCACAGGGCCACCGGGAAGAAGGGATGTGTTGCCCCAGATTCCCAGCGAGTGGTTAGTTGTATGAGGCGCAATGCCGATCTTATCACATATCGATTTGATGACATCATATAATCCTGACACAACGACTGATAATCCATAATCTCTTTCTTTTAAGTCTCTTAGAAATGACTCGAGCTGTTCTTTATTATCAAATACACCATAAGGAGCATTTCCGTCTTTGAACGCTTCAACGATTGAATCCAATGAAGTTTCATGAATATTACCTCTATAATTTTTA
>JASEGR010000084.1:0-9283 GCA_030017955.1 Candidatus Eisenbacteria bacterium | reverse complement strand
CCCCGGGCTCCGGTAATGTTGACCGCGCCATGTTTTTGAAGGAGTCTCAGAATTTCTTTGCATTTTCCAGCCGAACCTTCCTGGTTATATCCTTTCTCCGGCCGCATGATGATGACATAATCACAACCTAAATCTTCAATTGTACCTGCCCTGTGCAATGAATGGGTCATTTGTCTTATGCCTCCTTTCACATCTAAGTTTCCGCTTTCGGTCTACCTAATCCTAAATTCACTTTTGCGTTGGGGGACGCTTTATACCCCAACTTCGCCAGAGCTTCAATATTGGGTACGGCGCCTCCAGGTTCCACTCTGCTGATAATGGATACGGAAAACACCGTGTCACTTGCACATGCGGAACTTTCTTCCAAAGCTCTCACTACTTCTTCTAACCTTGAAGCCTCAATCATGAATTCAATGATCGCACTTAACACTCTTTCATTTTTCACTTCTTCTTTAAAAATGGCCTTTTCAGTATCTTCCATTAAGCTTGTCAAAGGGTTTAGCGGCTCGAAGTGAATGCCAAGTCTTGTCAAGGGAGCAGCAATCTTTTCTATGTTACGGATTGTTACGCCAACCCCCGGTCTTCCCACTTCCACTGCGATGCCGACTTGCCCTTTCTTATAACGGCCGGTTACATCATTGCTCTTCATTTCCGATGTGCCACGCCCCCAGCCACCTGTTGTGGTGGAATGAGGTGCATTGGGGTCGCTAAATACTCTTCTGATGATCCGCGGCCAGGGCAAGTCCGGCTCCTGTTCGAATGCCTCTACCGGACAGCTCTTAGCTCTGTAACATACACCGCATTCTACGCACAAATCTTCATCTATCTCTGCATATTCCGATTCCAACTTGATAGCGCCAACAGGACAGGTTGGCAAGCAATTGCCACATCCAGTACAGAGCTCCTTGTCAATCATAAGTTTGCGCCTCCCAAAATTATTTTGGATATTCCTGCAGAACAAGCTTTAATAAGCTATCCTTGTTTATTAGACAAAGTCCTCTTCTTGACCTTCTTGGGTCTCATGTCTTGCCTCCATGGAAATGCCGGTCGATACGTCTGTAAAATCGGGGGCTTGAACCGATGACTCCTCTCCTCTCGATGAGAGTTTCTCTGCATAGCGCTTGACAGCCATTCGGCCGCCGTTTTCGAGATGTTCGCTCATCAGCTTACCAGCCAGCTCGGCATCTCCAGCTTCCATTGCCTCCACAATGCGCCGGTATTCTTCGGCGGGTTCCTTAATGCGAGTGATGCGGCGCAGGCTCTTGGGAAACTGGTTGTACAGCTCGTTGATCCAGCGTATCAGTGTGGTGGACCCGCATTTGTTGTAGATGGTGGAATGGAATTCGCGGTGGATTGGGACCGTATCCTCGTGGGGCCTGGTCCTATCAAACTGCTCCAATTGCGCAACCAGGCTCCTGAGCTTGGCGACTTCTTCAGGCGTAAGGTGCGGGGTGGCCAGCTTGGTCTCGGGCAGTCAGGCCCCCGGCGAGATCCTGCCCGAGACGATCGCATCGCGGATCCGTCCTGCAACCTGTTCGGTGGTGCCTCTGGGCTCCGCCAGGCGATCAATGTTTTCGATGCCAGGTTCCATTGCCATGCTCCGTGTTGTTCAGTCTTAGTTTCACGGTGTTTCGCATACCCTCTCAGTCCAGGCGACGACTCAGTCGGTAATTTTTTCCCGCCGTTTCTGCACGGCCGGCAACGCCATCACAATCAGGATCAGGACCGTGACGATGATAAATGCAAGGCTGATCGGCCGCGTGACGAACACCGAGAGATCGCCTCTCGAGACCTGGAGCGCCCGCCGTAGATTTTCCTCCACCATTGGTCCCAGCACGAACCCGAGCATCATCGGCACCGGGCTGCACTCGAGCATCCTCCAGACGATGCCGAGGATGCCGAAGATCACCATGAGGTAGATCTCGAACGAGCTGTTGTTCACGCTGTAGATGCCGATGGCGCAGAACACCATGATGGCGGGGAAGAGCATGCGATAGGGCACCTTGAGGAGGCTCACCCACATGCCAACCAGCGGCAGGTTGAGCACGACGAGCATCAGGTTGCCGACCCACATGCTTGCGATCAACCCCCAGAAGAGATCGGGTTTCTGGGTCATCACCTGCGGACCTGGCGTGATGCCGTGAATCATGAGCGCGCCGAGCATCAACGCCATCGTCCCGCTCGCCGGAATCCCCAGCGTGAGCATCGGGATGAACTTGCACTGCGCGTCCGCATTGTTGGCGGACTCGGGTCCTGCTACGCCCTGGATCGCGCCGTGACCGAAACGTGATGGGTCCTTGGCGACCTTCTTCTCGAGCATGTAGGACGAGAACGAGGCAATCGAGGGTGTGGTGCCAGGCAGCACACCGAAGAACGCCCCGACCCCTGTTCCCCTGATGATCGCGCCGAAGGACTGCTTCAGGTCCTCCTTCGTGGGGAAGAGGTTTTTCACCTTGGAGGTGAAGACCTCTCGCTCTTCCGGATCGCCAAGGTTGCTTACGATTTCGCCCACCGCAAACACCCCCACGGCAATGATCACCACACCGATGCCGTCCGACAGCTCGAAGAAGCCGAAGGTGAAGCGCTTTACGCCGGAATTGACGTCAGCGCCCACGATGCCGAGCAGCAGGCCCAACACCACCATGGCAAGTGACTTGATCATGTCGCCATGGGCAAGCACGGCTGCGGCGACCAGGCCCATCAGCATCAGCGAGAAGTATTCCGGCGAACCGAACTTCAGCGCGAACTCGGCGATCGGCGGGCCGAACATCGCAATCAGCAGGGTGCACACACAGCCGGCGAAGAACGAGCCGATGGCCGCGATTGCGAGCGCCGGCCCGGCGCGACCTTGACGGGCCATCTGGTACCCGTCGATACAAGTCACCACCGACGCGGTCTCGCCCGGAAGGTTGACCAGGATGGATGTGGTTGAGCCGCCGTACATAGCGCCATAGTAGATACCAGCCAGCATGATCATTGCCGGGACCGGCGAGACGTTGAAGGTGAGCGGCAACAGCATTGCGATCGTTGCCATTGGCCCGATCCCGGGCAGCACGCCGATCAGAGTGCCCACCATACAACCGATGAAGCAGTAAAGCAGGTTTTGTATCGAGAGCGCGACGCTGAACCCGAAGATCAGGTTATTGAATAGATCCATGACCCCTCCTCATTACAATCCCTTGATCAGGGGGTACGGCAGGCCGAGGCCCCAGACGAACACCGCCACCGAGAATCCTGTCAGGACCAAGGTAAGCAGGAGAACCTCGACGAACTTGAACTCCCTGCCCGCGGCCGCTGACCCAAAGATCAGGACCGCCAGCGCCGGTATGAGGCCCGCATGCTTCATCAGGACGCCGAACAGGACGATGGAAAGGGGCAGCACGATCAGTGCCCGGATCGACCATCTGCCTTTGATCTTCTCGTTTCTGCGAAGCCCCATGGCCATGACGTAGATGCCGAAGAGGATGAGAATCCCTCCCAGAACGCTCGGGAAGTAACCGGGTCCCATGCGCAGCGTGCTGCCGAACCGGTAATCCCGGGCGATGAAGATCGCCGCGGCGCCGATCCCGATCAACATCATGCCGGCCCAGAAATCCTTGTTGTTCCGAAACTCCAGTTTCATCGAGAACTCTTTTCCTTTGCAGGACGGATGATTCTTGCTGAGCAGCAGGGGTACGACGAGGGTTCGTGGCCTCGCCGCACCCCGGGGCTTCAAAGCTTCCTAAAAGATTATGACTTGCCTGTCCGTTGCCTCTATTCCGCTTTGATGTCGGCTTCTTTGACAACCCGTGCCCATTTGACTGTCTCTGCCGTGATGAATCTACCGAACTCGGCCTGGCCCATTTGGGCCACCTCCGCACCTTGGACCAGGAACTGCTTCTGCGTTTCCGCCGAGGTCAGGATCACCGTGAGATCCTTGTGCAGCCTGTCGACGATCGCCTGCGGCGTGCCGGCCGGTGCGAGGATACCCCACCAGTTGTTCCCTTCGTAACCGGGCACGCCGGCCTCCGCGATCGTCGACACATCGGGCAGAACGATGCTGCGCTTCGATCCGCCTGTGCCCAGCGCCTTGAGCTTCCCGGAGTTGATATGGGGCAAAAACTGAATGAGCGAGCCGATCGCAAACTGGGTATGACCTCCCAGTACGTCTATCATTGAAGGGCCGCCGCCCTTGAACTGCACGATCATGAAGTCGATGCCGGCCATGCTCTTAAAGAGCTCGGTACCGAGATGCTGGAAACTGCCGACGCCCGCCGCCGCACAAGTCAGCTTGCCGGGCTGCTTCTTGGCGAGTGCGATGAGGTCTTTCACCGAGTTGACCGGAACGCTCGGATGGACGACGAGCACGTTTGGCCCGGTTCCCAGTATAGCGACCGGGACAAAGGACTTCACTGGATCGTAAGGCACCTTGTAGAGCGAAGGATTGATGGCATATGCAGCAGAGACGATGAGCAGCGTGTAACCATCGGGCGCTGACTTCGCCGCGATTTCGGTGCCGAGTACGCCTCCTGCACCGCCGTGGTTTTCCGCGACCACTTGCTTGCCCAACCGCTCGGTCAACTGAGTAGCGATCAGTCGCCCGACGATGTCGTTGCTCCCTCCGGGCGGAAACGGAATGATGAGCCGCACAGGCTTGGTCGGATAGGTCTGCGCCGATGCGACGGCAATGGTGAATGCGAGCAGCATAGAGAGTGCGAGCACTATTCCGAAGGTCTTGGGTAGTTGTGACTTCATGTTTCTCATAGCTATCTCCTTTCTTTGGGGTAGTCATTCTTAAGGTTAATTGAATCAAACCAAATCAACCCTTCGGCTCTCCGGCCTGAAGGCCAAGGATTGCCCTTGGCCTGAGCTTCGGCCGAGGGCTCAGGGTTGACCCGTTCGGCGGCGCCAAGCCCCGCCTTTTAAGGCGGGTAAAGAAGCACCGCTCAGGGTCAATTTATTAGAAGACGCGCGTGATAAAGCCTGGCTACGCCTTCCGCCTCTTCCTGCCGATGATCACCTCCATCTCTTCGACCGGGGCGTCGCACTGGATAGCCTTCTCCATGCCTTCCTCGACCTCGGTGATAACTTTCAAGTTGGCAAGGACCGTGTTGAGGCTCTCCTGCGGGATTGCCATCACGCCGTCTTCGTCGGCGACGATGATGTCCCCGGGCTTCACCTGAACCCCACTGATCTCGATGGGAACGTTATGGCCCACGATCCCGAACCCCAGCGGCTTATCGGCGGTGCCGGCGCCCATGCACCAGAGCGGCATCCCCATCCGCCGGTATCCCGCGACATCCCGGGCGCCGCCATAGACAACAGTGCCCAAGATTCCACGTCGTTTGGCGCACTCACCCTGGTTGTCTCCTGTGAAGTGGTTCCCGAGGCCCTTGCCGTCGATCACCAGGACGCTGCCGGGTGCGGAGCTCCGTATAGCGCGGTACATTGTCATCTTGGGCGTGTCTGGTGTGGGTGGGCCGAAGAGCACCGTAGTTGCCGGCCCGACGATCTTGGCATCCTCAAAACCTCTGACGGGATGGATCCCCAGGATGCCCCCCTCGATGCCTGCCATGAGGAGCGCGTCGCCGACCATGCCTGTGCTGAAACTCTTTAGAACTTCCAATGCTTCGGCATTGATCATACTTGCCATGTTTTCCTCCTTTGCCCTATCGAGCCAGGTTGCCAGCGCAGTCGCCTCGCCCCGGCCACGCGCGTCCAGCCTGTTTCCTGCCGGGGTGGCATGTCCGTCGCCACTCCGTCAGGTGCTCCTCACCCGATCCGCCTCGGGCAGGGGCTCTCCGCGCTCGACTCGCATGATATTGTCGAACGCATGACTAACGATTCGTTTCGCGGTGTCCACCGTGCCCCCGCCGTTGTGAGGAGTTACCACTACGTTGTCCATCCGGAGCAAGGGATTGTCCGGATCGGGGGGCTCTTTGGCGAATACATCAAGGCCCGCGCCGGCGATTGTTTTCTTCTGAAGCGCCTCGATCAGCGCAGGCTCATCCACCACGCCTCCCCTGGCGGTGTTGATGAGAACGGCCGTGGGCTTTATCAGGGCGAATGCTTTCGCCCCGATCAGTCCCCTGGTCTCAGGGAGCAGTGGTATATGGAGCGAGACGATGTCGGCCTGCCGGAGGAGGTCTTCCATGGATGCGTAAATCATCCCCATGGCCGTCTCCGTTTCTTGCGGCAACCTAAGGACATCGTAGTAAAGGACCCGGCATTCGAATCCGTGGCTGAGCCGCTTGGCCACAGCCCGGCCGATGTTGCCTCCCCCGATGATCCCTACTGTCTTCTGCCACAATTCGTAACAGGCGGTGCGCAGCTCCCACTTGAGCCAGTGCCCCGCGCGAAGGGAGTTGTGGGCCACACACAGCTGCTTGTAGACAGCCAGCATCAGGGTGATAGCGGTCTCTGCCACCGCCACGGCGTTGACGCCGGCACAGATACAGACGGGTATGCCCTTTTGGGCAGCGGTCTTCATATCGATCTTGTCTACCCCGATCCCGTACTTCTGAATCAGCTTGAGCTTTTCACCCGCCTCAATCACCTGACCCGGGACCGGTGTCCATGAACAAAGGATGTAGTCGGCATCCCGGGCTTTCGCGACTTGCTCCTCTTGGCTTGAGGTCTCTACAAAAACAAGGTCCAGGCCTTCCGGCTTCTGGCCGACTATCAATTCACGCATGGCAGACGGCAACAGGTCCATGCACAACACTACAGGCTTCTTCGCCATATCATCCTTCTGAATCCCAGAGATGGGAATGGTAATTTCCTCATCGGTTCCCCTTCGCGAAGCTGCGGATCTCGTCGACAGCTCGTGCGCCAGCATTGATCAGGAGGCTCACCTCGTTGGCGTAGGGGACAAGCCGGATCCCCTTGGCGATCCATTCCTTGGCCGAGGCTACGTCTTGCACGAGGAGGCCGGGGATCTTTCTGTGGCGTTGGCAGGCTGCGATCATCATCTCAACGCGCCGGACTACCTCCGGATGGTTAGTCTGTCCCGGTAGGCCGAGATCAGTGGAGAGATCGGCCCGGCCGATAACAGCACCATCCACACCGTCCACCGAAAGGATCTTATCCAGGTTGCCGATCCCTCTGTCACTTTCAATCTGCACCAGCAGGAGGGTCTCGGCGTGGGTGGATTTGATGTACTCATCGCCGTTTGCCCTGCCAAAATCGGTGTGAACCCCCATCAGGTTCACTCCTCTCTCGCCTAATGGCGGGAAGCGGACGGCCTTGATCACGGCCTCCGCCTCTTCCCGCGTGTCCACGTGGGGGATTAGCAAACCCATAGCGCCGCCATCCAATGGCCTGCTGAGCAGATGGTGCTCCTTGGCCGGGGGCCTGACGATGGGGACCAGCCCTGCCGCCAGGGCGGCATAGCAGAGGTCGCCAACTGTTTCGATGGAGAGGGTTGAGTGTTCCATGTCAATGTACATAAAGTCGAAGCCAGCCGTGGCCAGCATCTGGGCAATCTGAGGGGTGCGAAGGACGTTGACCCAGGTGCCGATCTGGACCTCGCCGTTCATGAGAGCTCGCTTGACTTTGTTGGGTCGCATGTCCTACCTCCGAAAGAATTCAGGTCGAATACGCC
This sequence comes from Candidatus Eisenbacteria bacterium, assembly GCA_030017955.1. Taxonomy (NCBI): domain Bacteria; phylum Candidatus Eiseniibacteriota; species Candidatus Eiseniibacteriota bacterium. The sequence goes on along the minus strand of JASEGR010000084.1, from coordinate 1,701 downwards.
TGAGATTGCAAGTTCGTTAAGATGAATTCCTCTTCTTCTCACCCCAAGAGTGTATCGGTGTAATGCTTGACAGCCGCTGGCCGGCCATTTTCGAGATGTTCGCTCATCAGCTTGCCCGCCAGCTCGGCATCCCTCGCCTCGATTGCGTCCACGATGCGCCGGTATTCTTTCGGTGGCTCTTCGAAGCGAGTAGTGCGGCGCAGGTTCTTGGGAAACTGGTTGTAGAGTTCGTTGATCCAGCGTATCAGCTTCGCAGATCCACATCGGTTGTAGATGATGGAATGGATTTCGCGGTGGAGGGGGGCGACATCCTCGTGGCGACCGGGCCTGGCGCACTCCTCCAATTGTGTGACCAGACTCCTCAGCCTGGTGATCTCTTCAGGCCTAATATGCAGGGTAGCCAGCTTTGTGGCGAAGCCCTCGAGGAGTGAGCGCAGCATGAATGACTCTATCACCCGTTCCACGGTAAGGCGCAATACCCTCGTGCCCCGGTAGGGCACGCGCTCGACCAACTCCTCTGCTTCGAGGCGTGCCAACGCCTCCCGAACTGGGATGCGGCTCACGCCGAGACGAGTGGCCAGTTGAGCCTCGCGCAGCCAAGTTCCCGGAGAGATCCTGCCCGAGATGATTGCATCGCGGATGCGTCCCATTACCTGATCTGTGGTGCCTCTCGGACCCACTAAGTTATCGATACTGTCGATTCCAGATTCCATTTCTGCTCTCGGCGGCATTGGTTCCTTAGCTGACTGTGTTTTTGCATAGACAACGTGGTCAATCGAAGTCGTTGAGGCGTCCGGTTTTTTTGACGAGGGCGGAATATCGTACATTGTATACACCATTCAATATGCCATAAAACTTATAGCAGCTCTTTAAGCTTGTGTCAAATCTTTTTTTGTGTGTTGTCAAGCCATGCTCTTTCCTTCGGAGAAAAATTTTTTCTTGTCCCGTGGTAATAGATATATTATAGAATAATTGAATTCATTGGAGAAGGGAATGATCGAAGTCCGATTTCATGGAAGGGGTGGGCAGGGAGCTCAGGTGGCATCCAAGGTGCTCGCCGTTGCCTTTTTCCATGAGGGGTTTTATGTCCAGTCTTTTCCTGCCTTCGGGGTGGAGAGGCGGGGAGCTCCCGTGATGGCCTTTCTTAGAGTTGATCAGCAACCCATTCAGTTGAGGATCAACATCTATGAACCCGATCATATCATCGTTCTGGACCCGACCCTGGTCAAAGCAGTAGATGTTACCTCAGGATTGAAACCGAATGGATGGATTTTGGTTAATTCGAGTCATTCTCCCGAGACGTTTCATCATCTGGAGGGTTTTCGAATCGCCACGGTCGATGCCACCTCTATTGCTATCCGAAATGGTCTGGGTTCAAGGACGAACCCGATTGTCAATACAGCCATCATGGGAGCCTTTTCAAAGGTGACCGGCCTCGTGGGAATCGATTCCATCAATCTGGCGATACGGGAAGAGGTTCCGGGAAAGAGGGATGAGAATGCCCGGACTGCAAGAGAAGCCTATGAGGAAGTCAGATTTTAAATAGTCTGGTAGTCGAATAGTCTTATAGTCGCATGGTCATAGGGTCAGGTAAGAGACTATCAGACTAAATGACTATGTGACTAAGTCTATGATTCCATAAATACACTAACGTGTTAACCTTCGAGATCCAGGTACCCCTCAATGGCGACGCCTCTGAAA
>JASEGR010000083.1 GCA_030017955.1 Candidatus Eisenbacteria bacterium | reverse complement strand
CCAAGCGTCGCCACGGACCAAAGACCTAAACGTCAAAAAAGGGACATTCTATCCGGAAAAAAGGGGACAAAGAAAAACGGAGTTGACAGCTAGTTCCGGCAACTTCGTCTTATCTCGTTCCATGCATCACTCTCACTCCTACTCGGCCAGAGAATCCAGAGCTTCTGAATCCCCACGGATAGGGCAACTGCCGGCCAGGAAGCTCTCAAAGCTTCATACCAGACAAACGGAGTGTCAAGACAAGATTTCTCGCCTTTTATACTAGTTCAGATAGTTCACTATGCTCTTGACGCAAGGTCGCAGAAAAGGGTGATACACGATGGCTCTTCAGGGGCGGCACGAAAGTGCCAGGCCTTCCGTCCAAAGCTAGCTACAGTATCAGCATTGCGTCTCCGTAGCTGTAGAATCTGTACTTCATTTCGACTGCTTTTTTGTAGCAATCGAGGATTCTCTCTCGTCCGGCAAACGCCGATACTAGCATGAGAAGTGTTGATTTCGGGAGGTGGAAGTTTGTGATAATTGAGCTTACCAATTTGAATTCAAACGGAGTATGTATGAAAAGCCCGGTGCGTCCACTGCCTGGCTCTATTCCGCGGTGTGCCTTCTCCCCTGAAGAGATAGCCGCCACTGTCTCAAGAGCTCTGACCACAGTTGTGCCGACGGCGACAATCTTTCCACCTTCTGAGATGCTCCTATTGATCACGGATGCAGCTTCTGGCTCAATCTCGAAGTATTCTTCATCAAACACATGGTCTTCGATTCGCTCTGTCTTCACAGGCCTGAATGTGCCCGGTCCAACGTGCAGAATGAGTTTGGCGATGCGGACTCCCCTCTCTCTTATTTCATCGAGGAGTTCCTGCGTAAAGTGGAGCCCTGCCGTTGGAGCTGCAATTGAGCCTTCCTTCCTGGCATATACCGTTTGATACCGGAGTCTATCTTCTTCAGTGTCAGGTCTCTTGATGTAGGGCGGGAGGGGAACATGGCCGTGTGAAGCCACAATTTCCTCAATCGCCCCATCACTTGTACTTGTGACCTCAAACTCTCCTCTTTCTCCCCTTCCTGTGACCTCAACAATCACGGCGCCATCGCCTACCAGAATCTTTGCCCCAGCCCGGATGCCTTTTGAGGGCTTGAGAAGAGCTGTCCATGATTTGTCTGAGAGTTTCTTTACAAGAAGAAGCTCAGTCTTCTTGCCGGTGTCTTGCCTCGTCCCAAAGACTCTTGCCGCTATGACCTTTGTCTCGTTCAGAACAAGGCAATCGCCCTTCGTCATGTACCGGACTATGTCTCTGAACCTCCGGTGCTCGATCTCGCCGGTTTCTCTGTCAAGCACAAGAAGTCTTGATTCCTCTCTCTTGGGTGTTGGTTTCTGAGCGATCAGTTCTTTTGGAAGGAAATAATCGAAGTCTTCGAGTTTCAGGTTGTCAATTCGGGGACACATCACATAATTGCTTGCATTCGTATCTGCTTGATTCGCGGGCCCCTCACCTTAATCCTCTCCCCGGGGGGGAGAGGAACGGCAAGGTGGGCATCACTTGGTGGCAACCTAATTTTCTGCCTCCTCCAGAGGGGAGAGGAAACTGCACGAGCGTTGTTCCCGTCTTCCCCTCACCTCAGTCCTCTCCCCAGAGGGGAGAGGAGATCATTCGATGTCAGAAAAGGCCGTTCTGCGGGCCCTTCTTCATGTCAACTCCGAGGTGGGCATAGGCGAGACTTGTGGCTTCTCTTCCTCTTGCCGTTCTCTTAATGAATCCCTCTTGTATGAGATATGGCTCATAAACATCTTCAAGCGTGTCCGGTTCCTCGCCCACGACTACAGCAATGGTCGAAATTCCGACAGGACCTCCGCCATACTTGTGTATTATTGCCTCAAGCATCCTCCTGTCCATCTCGTCAAGTCCCATCTTATCCACATCCAGCATCTTGAGGGAATCCTCTGCCACTTCCTTGTTGATTTTCCCCTTCGCCTTGATTTGTGCAAAGTCACGGACGCGTCTCAGGAGCCTGTTTGCTATTCTCGGTGTACCCCTTGAACGCTTCGCAATTTCAAAGGCTCCGTCTTCATCCACATCAATGCCAAGAATAGTCGAAGACCTCAGAACAATCCGGTAAAGCTCATTTGGCTCGTAGTAGCCTATTCTTGTGCATACTCCGAACCTGCCCCTCAATGGAGATGATATGAGTCCTGCCCTTGTCGTAGCGCCAATGAGCGTGAACCTTGGAAGATCGAGCCGGACCGTTCTCGCGCTCGGCCCCCTGTCTATCACGATGTCAATCGCGAAGTCTTCCATGGCCGGATACAGGTATTCTTCGATCACATGATTGAGTCTGTGAATTTCATCAATGAATAGAACACCGCGTTCTTTGAGATTTGTGAGAAGCCCTGCGAGATCAGCCGGTCTTTCGAGGACTGGCCCGGAGGTGTGAGTCAATTCGACACCCATCTCCTTTGCAACGATGCCGGCAAGCGTGGTTTTTCCCAGCCCCGGAGGTCCATGAAAGAGAACGTGGTCCAGAGGCTCGCCCCTCAGCTTGGCCGCCTCAAGAAATATCCGGAGGTTCTCCTTTATCTGGTCCTGGCCGATGAAGTCTTTCAGATAAAGCGGCCTCAGGGCATTATCAAATTGCTGCTCGTCGCTCACCAGAGCAGGATCAGTTATCCCGCGTTTTCTTTTTGTCAGATCTTTGTCAGCCAATCCCCAAACCTCCTGCCTGCGTCCTATCCCCTCACCTCAATCCTCTCCCCAAGAGGGAGAGGGAAAATGAGGCCCCTCACCCTACCCTCTCCCCAAAGGGGAGAGGTTCGTGAGGGGGTGTTTGAATTAGGTGATGTGTCCCTGAATTCACTGAATTCAATCTACCCTCCCTTTGAGGGAGATGCAAGAGCGGTCTTGACAAGTTCCTCAAGTGAGAGCTCCTGTTCCGCACCTTCAAGACTCTTCTTTACGGAGTTGAGAGCTTGAGCTCTCGTGAAACCCAGGGAGACCAGCGCCACGACCGCATCTTCCAGCTTCTCCGTATCTGGTCCGCCTTTCCTGTGGACAACCTCACCACGTGCGAGGCTTGCGTCAACCTTGTCCTTGAGCTCAACTATGATTCTCTGTGCAGTCTTTTTCCCGACTCCGGAAACCGCGGTGAGGGTATCGAGGTCCCCATTGGCAATGGCGCTCTCAAGGGATTCGACATTGCAGCTCGACAGGATTCCAAGCCCGATCTTAGGCCCAATCCCGCTGATGGATATCAAAAGTTCAAAAAGCTCCTTCTCCTTCCCGGTGAAAAACCCGTAGAGTTGAAGAGCGTCTTCTCTGACAATCAGGTGAGTGAGAAGGGAAACTTCATCCCCTACGGCACCAATCTTGTTGAACGTAGAGATCGGGATGCTCACGCAGTACCCGACCCCATTCACATCGACCACCACCCTGGTTGGGCTCTTCTCGGCAACAATTCCCTTCACAATGGAAATCAAGTCTTGGACTCCTCAAGCCGGCGCAGATTCTTGAATGAGGTTCTGGATCTCCCGGTTCTCAGAAGATTGCCAAGATTTCGTCCGACTCTCCCGCTCCTGTGAAGATGGCAGAGGCCGACTGCAAGTGCATCCGCCTCATCCGGAGAGAGGCTCCGGCCGGTCTTCATTATTCTCTCAACCATGTACTGAACCTGCTGCTTTGAAGCAGCGCCATTCCCCACGACCGACTGTTTTATCTCTGAAGGGGTGTACTCGAAAACGCTCAGGTCTCTTTCAGCGGCGGCGAGAGCAATCACGCCTCTCACCTGTGCCATGCCGGCTGTCGAGCGCACATTCTTGGCGTGCACGATTCCTTCCATGGCCACTTCGTCGGGTTCGTACTCGAAGACTACTTTCTTAACGTGTCTGTAGGTTGCGAGCAGTCTTGCTGGAAAAGGGGCGTCCTTCGGGGGCTCTATCTTCCCTCCGGAAATCCATCTCGGGCCCGCCGAGGCTTCTTCAATGATGCAGAAGCCGGTAACATTTTCTCCGGGGTCAACACCGAGAACAATCACCTCCGGACCTCCTCGGGTCTTGAGCGATGCCGGGCGATTTTCTAATGTTCAAGTTTCTGCAGTATCTCATCCGGGATATCGAAATTGGCCGAAACTTTCTGGATGTCATCGTGCTCTTCAAGAGCATCCATCAGCCTGAGCACCTGCTCGGCTTCCTTTTCTCCCAGTGAGACTGTTGACTGAGGCGTGTTCGTAAGCTCCGAAGATGCAAGCTTAAATCCTGCCTTCTGAAGGGAATCTACGACCTTATCAAATGCTGAAGGGGATGTTGTGATTTCAAAGTAGTCTTTCGATTCATCGTCCACATCTTCTGCTCCGGCTTCAAGCGCAATGCCCATGAGTTTTTCTTCATCACAGGACGCCTTCTCAACGAGGATTATTCCCTTGAGGTCAAACATCCAGCCAACGCAGCCGGCCTCACCCAGTCTCCCGCCCTGCTTTGAGAAAATGTGCCTGAGTTCGGCGGTGGTCCTGTTTCTGTTGTCGGTCAGCACCTTCGCAAGAATCGCAACTCCGGCCGGGCCGTATGCCTCATAGACCACTTCTTCGTAGCTTACTCCCGGCAGCTCTCCCGTTCCTTTCTTGATCGCCCTCTCTATGTTCGAGGCAGGCATGTTCGCCGCTTTTGCCGCCTGAACTGCTGCTCTCAAGCTTGCATTCCCGGCGACATCTCCTCCATTTCGCGCTGCAACGCTTATTTCCCTTATTAGCTTTCCGAAAAGTTTTCCTCTCTGGGAATCAGCCTTTCCTTTTTTCCTTTTTATCTGGCTCCACTTCGAATGACCTGACATTTGCACCCCGCCTACTTTTGCTTTTCTTTGCTTTCCTTTGCCGCGGAGATTATCCTCTCACTCAGTTCCCTTGGCACCTCTTCGTAGTGTGAGAAACTCACTTTGTAACCTCCACGCCCGTGCGTAAGTGATCTAAGCGAAGTTGAGTACTTGTAGAGTTCTGCGCCCGGAACAAGTGCCCTGATTTTACGTGAATTTCCGGCGCTGTCCATTCCAAGGATTTTTCCGCGCTTCGAGCTCAGGTCACCGGTCACCGCGCCCATGAACTCTTCCGGAACCTCGACTTCAACCTCATCAATCGGCTCAAGCAGGACAGGGGATGCTTCGGCCACTGCAGCCCTGAATGCCATGGAACCGGCTATCTTAAAGGCCATGTCGGAAGAATCAACCGCATGGTATGAACCATCGAACAGGGTCACTTTCAGGTCAACCACCGGACAACCTGTCAACTCACCCTCGGTCATGGCTTCAACAATGCCTTTTTCAACGGCAGGAATATACTTCCCGGGAATCGCACCGCCAACTACCTTGTCCTCAAATTCAAATCCCGATCCCCTTTTCAAAGGCTCTATCTTTATCCAGACATCTCCATACTGGCCTCTCCCGCCGGACTGCCTCTTGTACCGGCCTTGCTTTTCCACTTTCGACTTTATAGTCTCTCTATACGGAATCAAGGGGCGCATCAACTCCGCCCCAACCCCGAATTTCCTTTTCAGTCTATCCACAATGACTTCAAGATGCAAATCCCCCATTCCGTAGATGAGAGTCTGATGGATCTCCGGGTTTACTTTGACTATGAAAGTAGGGTCTTCCTCATGAAGCTTCGTCAGGCCGTTGGAAATCTTCTCTTCATCACCTTTTGCCTTGGGTGCAATTGCGACCGAGTGAACCGGGTCGGGGAAATCTATCGTCTGAACTATGACCTGATCCTCCTTCGCACAGAGCGTGTGCCCTGTTGAAGTCTCCTTGAGCTTCACCGCAGCTCCAATGTCGCCTGCAGGAACTCTCGCAGTCTCTTTCCTTTCCCGGCCCTGCAGAAGGTAAACCTGCCCTATCTTCTCTGACCTGCCGGTCTTGGAGTTGAACACGTCCTTCCCTGATTCAAGATTCCCTGAAAACACTCTGAACAGAGAAAGCTCTCCAACATGAGGTTCAGATACAGTTTTGAATACGAAGGCAATCAACCCGGATGTCGGACTTATCTCCTTCTTGATAGCGGTTCCATCGGCTTTCTTGACCTCTATGGGACCAACCTCGCCTGCGCACGGCATGTATTCAACAACCCCGTCCAACAGGGACTGTATCCCCCTGTTCTGGAAGGATGAGACGGCAAAGACCGGGAAAATTTGCCTCTGACGCACAGCGGCCCTCAGGCCGTTCTTGAGCTCTTCGTCGGAAAGCGGTTTTCCATCAAGGAATTTCTCAAGAAGCTGGTCATTAGTCTCCGCAATGGCTTCGACCAGCTCTTCTCTTAGTTTCTTGGCTTTCGCCTCGAGCTCCTTCGGGATATTCGTCTCGGAAACCTTCGGACCTTGTGAGCTGTCATAGAGAAACGCTTTCATCCGCATCAGATCAACGACGCCGTGGAAGTTCTCAGCAGCGCCTGTTGGAATGACCAACGGGACGGCATGGGGCGAGAGCATCTCCCGCATCTGCGTGAGGGTCTTGTCGAAATCCGCATGTTCCTTGTCCATCATATTCACGCATATTGCCGTCGGAACCGATCCTTCTCCGAGGTAGTTCCAGATCTTCTCCGTTCCGACTTCGACTCCGGCATGTCCGCTGACGACTAGCAGCCCGCAATCTGCCACAGAAAGCGCCGAGATTACCTCGCCCACGAAGTCAAGGTATCCCGGCGAATCCAGAACATTGAGCTTGCAGCCTTTCCATTCACAGTAGCCGACTGCCAGGTTTATGCTTATTTTTCGTTCAATTTCATCTGCGCTATAGTCAAGTGTGGTGGAGCCGTCGGCAATTCTTCCGAGCCGGGACACTGCGCCTCCGTCGAAAAGAATCGCCTCAGCCAGCGAGGTCTTCCCTACTCCTCCGTGACCGACGAGAGCCACATTCCTGAGATGTGAGAGATCATATTCTTTCAATACGCACCTCCATCGCTCCAGAAAAAGGCTTCCAGCTTAGGGAGAATTGTCGAGAACTTTTGGCCATCCTATCATGGTGAAACGCAGTTGTCAACGAACCGGAGAGGCATATGCCTGCGCATTCAATAAGGCAGATGGCGCCGGATTTCGTATTGATTTTTGATGCTAACTATGCTAATATCACAGACATGAAAACACAAAAAGGGATTCTAGGCGCAGTTGTTTTGGCAGGTCTTCTCTCCTTTTCATTCTCCACGTCATTTGCCCAGGGTGTTGGCCCATTTGAATGGACAAGGGGACTCTCGCTTGTCCTCCTTTCCACAAATGATGCTCAATCCCAGGTAGCTCTGCGGGATGCGGCAGAACGGGCAGGTGGCAGGGTAGGCCTCATCTTTCCGCCCAAGGTTCTCATAGGGTGGTTTTCACAGGAAGCGGAGCAGTCAATTGTCATGATCCCCGGCGTTCGCGGTCTCTACAGAAGCTATGTCGAACCATCTTCGCTCGGCAGTATGGATGAGGCCACTCTTCAGGCTGTCCAGTTCTTTAATTCTGCGGTCTCCGGTGAGCTCGAAAGACAGCTCGCGGGAGAGCGGAGGGCTCAGAAAGGAGACCCTCTGATGGACGATGCCCTTCCTCATCCTGACGTGAACTACAATGATTACATCGAGAACCTGAGGGGCGGCTTTTCGGGGGATATTCCCAGGGATCTGGAGGAGATTCTCGGGAGGATGCCCTTGGAGGTTCAAGGGAATAGCGACAACATGGTTGGAACTGTCACTGTGACCATCTTTTTTGTGGAAAGCAATGGTTCGATTGATCCGAATACGTACACATGGACAACTACTGCACAGAACGAGATTCTCAACAAGGCGGCATCAGGTCTTGCATGGTGGGTGAGTCAGGCGGGTTCGTATGGGAAGAGTCTTAGCTTCACAATAAGAAACTACCCTGGGAGCGATGTCAGGTGCCAGACCGGTTACGAGCCAATCATCCATCCATCAACAGATGCGCCTCTCTGGGTTTCCCAGATAATGGCGAACTTCGGCTATTCCTCGGGCAGTCACATCTCCAGGGTTACCGCCTATAACACCTGGGCCAAGGCGAACTACGGCACAGACTGGGCGTATTCGGCGTTTGTTGAGTACAATCCGCCTCCGGCCGCCGACCGATTCACAAACGGTTATGCGGCGTGGGCGTATCTCGGCGGTCCGTACACGAACCTTCTGTACAGGTCGTTCGGATGGGGATTCGATATCGTTTTCCCGCATGAGACAGGCCACATTTTCTGGGCCTGCGATGAGTACTATGAGCCGGGCTATGGAGGCTGCACCAGTTGCGGAATATGCAGTCACGGTGTCATAAATGGTAATTGCGAGTACTGCAATCCTCAATCGGTTCCCTGCATGATGAAGGCGAATAGTCCTTACCTATGCGTATACACACCGGGCCAGATCGGATGGTTTACGACACCGCTTCTGCAGCACTTCTCCCACACGATCTTCGATCCTCTTGGAAACGGGAATGGAATTGCTGAGCCGGGCGAAACGGTGTCTATGGATGTCACGCTGAAGAACTATGGCTTTGAGGCAACGGGGATATCTGCCACGCTTTCCACTTCGGACTCTTACATTACCATAACCTCAAATTCCTCTACCTACCCGAACATCCCGCTTGCCGGGACCGGTTCTTCAATTACGGACTACGTTTTCTCGTCTCTCCCGGGAACACCCGTTGGGCATCTTACGAACTTCATTCTTACTATTCATGCGACAGGATACGATGTTTTGGACACGTTCAGCGTCTATATTGGAGAGACTCCAGTACTTCTTGTGGATGATGATGGCGGGGCTACTTATGAGACTTACTATCAAACCGCGATAGCAAGCACCGGCCTGAACTATCTTCGCTGGAATGTGAAGACGCAGGGCTCGCCCTCTCTTACTGAGCTCAGGAAACACAGGGCTACGGTGTGGTTCACCTCGCTCGAAACAGAGTTCACACTTAACGGGGAGGATGAAAGAAACTTGACTAGTTATTTGAACTCTGGCGGCACGCTCCTTTTCTCGTCTCAGGACTATTTGTTTGAAAGGTTTGAGACATTTGCCAAGGATATCCTCAGAGTGAACGACTTCACACCGGACGTAAACAGCAGCTCGGAGACAGGTGTCAGCGGGGATCCGATCTCTTCAGGCATGAGTCTCACCATGAGTTACCCGTTCTATAACTACTCTGACGACATTGTTCCCGGATTGAATGCTTCCAGGGTATTCACAAACTCCACCGGAAATCCCGGCGCAATAAGATTCCCCTCAAGAGGAACTGCTCCTTACAAGGCAGTTTTCATGGCATTTCCTTTTGAGGCGATATCGAATCAAGCCGCGCCAAACAACAGGAACACCGTGATGGACAGGATTCTCGACTGGCTGCTCTTGCCGCAGGATTACCAGCCGCCGGTGGTTTCACTCATTTCTCCCAATGGGAATGAAAGCTGGGAGGCCGGGACAACGCACGAGATAAGATGGGCTGCTTCCGACTCAAGCGGAGTCGATTCAATAGCGATTTTCTGTTCCGTGGACGGCGGCTTCACCTACCCGGATACGATTACGACGTCCACTCCAAACGACTCCAGCTTCATGTGGGTGGTTCCAAACTCCCCATCAGACAGCGTTCTGATCAAAGTCGTTGCGTATGACAGGTGGCTCAATACTGCCTCAGATGTGAGTGACGGTCTTTTCACAATATTTGCGCCGGATACGATACCGCCGGATGTTCTGGTCATCTCTCCGAACGGCGGTGAAGAGTGGACTGTCGCGGAGCAGGACACAATCAAGTGGACTGCCACGGATGCATCAGGAGTGGATTCGGTGTCGATCTACTACTCGATAAATAGCGGTGCCTCTTATCCATACCTGATTGCTCACGGACTTCCAAACTCGTCTTCTTATGTCTGGACGATTCCTGACACGCCTTCGGATAGCTGTAGGGTCAAGGTTGTCGCGTACGCTGAGGACGACCCGCCCGGATATGATGAGAGTGATACTCTGTTCAGAATAAAGTATCAGATTGCTGTCCTGGACAATCCGGGTAACCTGATTCCCGCCAGGTTCTATCTTGCTCAGAACCATCCTAATCCTTTCAATCCAGTGACTGGCATCTCTTTCGGCCTTCCCGCTCCGGCGCATGTCTCTCTCAAGATCTACTCAGTTTCCGGGAAGCTCATCTCCTCGCTGGTTGAGGCAAATCTCGGAGCAGGCGTGCACGATCTGACGTGGGATGGCAGAGATGATGCCGGGCGTGTTCTTGCTTCCGGAATCTACTTATTGAAACTTCACGCAGGAGTCTTCACCGAAACAAGAAAGATGGTCCTGCTGAGATAGGCGAATTATCTCAGTTCGTTTTATAGAGACCCCACCCCATGGGGTCTCTTTGTTTTCTGGCAAGGCTCCACCGCCAGAACCGCAAGGGCAGAAAAAAAGCCTGCTCTCTTATCGAGCAAGCTCTTATTCCCGGCAGCGACCTACTCTCCCACCCGGTCTACCGAGCAGTACCATCGGCGCTGGAGGGCTTAACTTCCGTGTTCGGAATGGGAACGGGTGTGGCCCCTCCGCTAATGCCACCGGAACAATCTTTTGACAAAGAACGTGATTAGTGGAAAAGGACGTTTCACAAGCCAATGCATCAAATGTTCGGCCAAGCCTCACGGCCTATTAGTACCGGTCGGCTCAACAGGTTACCCTGCTTCCACCTCCGGCCTATCAACCTCGTAGTCTACGAGGGGCCTTGAGTCCATTTACATGGAGGGACATCTAATCTTGGGGTGGGCTTCGCACTTAGATGCCTTCAGCGCTTATCCCATCCGAACATAGCTACCCAGCAATGCCGCTGGCGCGACAACTGGTACACTAGAGGTTCGTCCGTCCGGGTCCTCTCGTACTACGGACAGCTCCCCTCAAATGTCCTTCGCCCACTAGGGATAGGGACCGAACTGTCTCACGACGTTCTAAACCCAGCTCACGTACCGCTTTAATCGGCGAACAGCCGAACCCTTGGGACCTTCTCCAGCCCCAGGATGCGATGAGCCGACATCGAGGTGCCAAACC
>JASEGR010000082.1 GCA_030017955.1 Candidatus Eisenbacteria bacterium | reverse complement strand
TCGACCCCCTAAAACCCCGAGCAGTGCACCGTTCTGGGGCAATGTCAATGTCAACCTATTTATGTTACGGTGCACTAGGAACTACACGCACATACCCACCCCACAGCCGGCTCCCTGGCACAGTATTTGCTCAATCCGAATGCAGGAGGTAGAGAACCTATGGCACTAGTGGGCAGCTTGAGAGATCTGAGCTTGATAGAGGTTTTGCAGATTCTGGGTGGCTCGAGAAGAACTGGGGTCCTGAGCGTCAGAAGCGAACTTGGGCGGGCACAGGTGCATTTCCGCGACGGAATGGTTGTGAGAACGATTGCGCCCATGAAGGAAGAGCTTCTGGGGCAAATACTTATGAAGAGAGGTAAGATCACACGAGAGCAGCTCATGGAAGCTCTGAAGAGGCAGGAAGCCGACAAGCGAAGAAGAAGGCTCGGCCCCATTCTTCTCGAGATGAAACTGATAACGGAGCAGGACAGAGACGAAGCGCTGGCGCACCAGGTGGAAGAAGCCCTGTATCACCTTTGCACATGGCAGGTGGGCTTTTTCTGGTTCGATTGCGAGCTGAAGCCCGACTCAAGCCCTATATCCCTTCGCACGGAAGCCCTTATAGAGGAGGTCCGTAGAAGGGCAGCCATCGCTGAGTCTTTGGAGGCAAAGGAAGTTGCAGTGGCTGCGGAAGCTGAAAGCGTCGATTCTCTCCCTGACAGGAAAGGCGTCCTGACACCTGATAAGAAAGAGCTTATCAAGCTCTTCAGGGACCTCAGGAAGAAAGTCGGCTTGGTTACGGTAGAGAAGTAGCTCTTCCATCTCTCGGGTCTAGAACACCAAATGCAGAAAATGAAGCCGGGATAGGCCTGTGAGGCCTTGCATCTAGCAACAAAACCGGGTCCGGGACTTTCATTTTGCCATTATATCGTGCCTGAACATGGGCACGGTTTTTGCTGCCCCAAACTCCAATTTGCCGCATACCGTGTCAAAAACCCAAATTTCTCACGACCATTTTTGCTCGTGTTTTTTCCTCTTGATTGGCTCCGTTTTGGCCGATTTTATAATGGGGCACTTTGTTGACAGCGGGAGAGATTCACTGGTAGACTCACTCGACATCTTCCACTGGAAAGGAGCGTTCACGTGAATCTTGATGAGAAGATATTGACCAAGGAGGCGCGAGCAGGCGTGATAGGGCTTGGATACGTTGGTCTTCCTCTTGCTGTGGAGTTTGCCAAGGCCGGCTTCAGGGTCACCGGCGTAGACATCATCACCGAGAGAGTTAACTCGATTCAGAGGGGGAAATGCTACATCGACGACGTCAATGGAGATGAGTTGAGGTCGCTGGTCAAAGAAGGCTTTCTCAAAGCGACCAGCAACTTCAATTGTCTTGGCCGGATGGATACGATAAACATCTGTGTCCCGACTCCTCTGAGGAAGACGCGCGACCCCGATGTCTCCTATATTGTTGCAGCGACTGAGCAGGTTCAGAAGAGATTGAGAAAGGACCAGCTCATAATTCTGGAAAGCACGACTTACCCGGGCACGACCGAGGAACTTATTCTCCCAATGCTGCAGTCCACGGGCCTCAAGGTCGGCAAGGATTTCTTCCTTGCATTTTCTCCGGAAAGAGTCGATCCGGGCAACAAAGTCTACACGACCAAGAACATTCCCAAGGTAGTCGGAGGCGTCACGCCTTCCTGCACCAAAATGGCATCCCTTTTCTACGCGCAGAGTCTGAAGAAAGTGGTTCCGGTCTCGTCGACAAGAGTAGCAGAGATGGTGAAGCTGCTTGAGAACACTTTCAGAATCGTCAACATAGCCCTTGTGAACGAAATTGCACTCATGTGCGACAGGATGGGCATGGATGTCTGGGAGATAATTGAGGCAGCAAAGACAAAGCCATTCGGATTCATGCCGTTCTTCCCCGGCCCCGGGCTGGGAGGTCACTGCATACCTATCGATCCTTTCTATCTGTCCTGGAAAGCAAAACTGAGCGGCTTTGAAGCCAGGTTCATAGAGCTTGCAGGTCAGGTAAACACCGACATGCCTCACCACGTCGTCAAGAAGATCACAAATGCTCTTAATATGAAGAAGAAAAGTGTGAAGGGCTCAAGGATCCTGATACTCGGCGTGGCTTACAAGGCTGACGTTAACGACGCAAGGGAGTCGCCAGCCATCGAGATTATCCAGCTCCTGGAAGGCCTGGGTGCGGATGTCATTTACTCGGACCCATATGTCCCGGTTCTCAGGACAGATAAGTTCAAGATGAGGTCGGTGCCGATTACTCAATCTCTTCTCAGAAAAATGGACATGAGCGTTGTTGTCAGCGGGCACTCAAATTTTGACTATAAGCGGATACTGAGTCATTCCCCTCTTGTCCTCGACACCAGGAATGTGTTCAGGAACGTCAAGTCTCCAAAGATTGTCAAGCTCTAGAAGCGGGTGCGCGAATTTCGCAGGGACCTCGTATGAAAACGACGGGTGATACTTTTCTTGTGACAGGAGGGGCCGGCTTCATCGGCTCGGCCACTGTAGAGTACCTTCTCTCCAAAGGCAGCAAGGTTTCCGTGCTGGACAATTTCTCGACCGGGCGTAGGGAGAACCTCGACTTCCGCGGCGTTCTTGACGAGGCGGCTCTGTCGCTGCTCACCGTCTTCGAAGGGGACATCAGGAATGTTGATGATACAAAGAAGGCGATGCAGGGAGCCCGGTATGTCATTCACCAGGCAGCTTTGACTTCACTCCAGCAATCCGTGCGTGCTCCACTGCTTGCGAATTCCGTCAATGTTGACGGATTCCTGAATTGCCTTGTGCTTGCACGGGACCTCGGGGTAAAGAGACTCGTCCTTGCCTCGTCGTCATCGGTGTATGGAAACAGTCAGGAGCTGCCGAACAGGGAAGAGGCGAAGCTTGAGCCTGCATCTCCGTATGCGGTTACGAAAGCGATAGGAGAGAAGTACTGCAGGATGTTCGACTCGATCTACGGACTTGAGACGGTGGTACTCAGGTATTTCAACGTTTTCGGCCCAAGGCAAGATCCCAATTCTGAATACGCGGCAGTAATCCCTGCTTTCATCAAGAAACTTCTCATGGGCGAAAGGCCAATAGTCTATGGTGATGGCAAGCAGAGCAGGGATTTCATCTATGTCGGGGATGTTGCCGCCGCAAATCACCTTGCCTGCGTCAAAGAGGGCGCCTCAGGCGGAGTCTTTAACATTGCTTCCGGCAGGTCAAGGAGTCTGGAAGAACTTCTGTCTGCATTGAGCACGATAACCGGCTCCAGGGAACTCCCGGTGCATGCTGAGGAAAGGCCTTGTGATGTCAAGCACTCGTGGGCATGCACAGATGAGGCCAGGAAAGAACTTGGTTTTGTCCCGAAGGTGAGCTTTGAGGAAAGTCTCAAGGCAACCGTGTCATATTTCAGAAAAGAGATGACGGGCCGGGTCAAGGCTGACCGGTGATCATGAAAGCGACGCCAACGACAAAGAAACAGCTCGAGCTTCTGCTCAGGCGTATCGACGACGTCCACGGGATAGGTGCGCTTCCGCAGAAAGTCCCGTTCCCCAGGGGGAAGGAACTCGACAGCCTCATCGGGGTGGCAAACGAACTAGCCGATGAGCTTGAGAAGACCCAGAGAAGGCTTCTTGAGACAAACATCCAGCTTCTCTCACTGAGAGAAGTCGCCAACAGCATGACAGCCGTGGTTGACATTGACAAGACCATAGAGACCCTGACGTCGTACACTCAGAAGGTATTCGGCTTCTCCCAGGTCTTCTTGTGTGTTGTTGACAAGCAAAGGAGAGTTCTACGCGGCAAGTGTTCGAGGAGACACGGCAAGGGAATGAAGCTCCACGAGCTCGAAATACCGATAAAGCCCGAAAACGGCGTGATGTCAAAATCGGTGCTGAGAGCAAGGGGATCTCTCATTCTTGATCCGGAGGCCAGCCCGCCGTTCATTGAGGGAACAGGATCAGACTGGGCGTCCGGTGATTGCATTCCGCGGTCCTATGCTGTCGTGCCGCTCCTCGCGGGAAGGGAAGAAAAGCGATGTTATGAACTCAAGTCGTGCGCAAGGGAGGTCTGCCCCGCCTATCGCATCTCTGATCGGGACTGTTGGATGATGGAGGAAACAAGGTGCACGCACGAGGCAAGTTTCGGGAAAGTCCCGATGTACGAAACCTGTGTCTCATGTTCGGTGTTTCCAGTGCTCGGTGTTCTCGGAGTGGCCAGCTCGGGAGATGACCAACGGCTCTCGCAGGGAGGGCTTGGACTCATTGAGTCAATAGCCGAAGGAATCGGAACAGTCGTTGAGAACACCAGACTCTACCAGGACCTCAAGGAGGGGGAGAGGTTCAGAGAGAACATCCTGAATAGCATGGCCGGCGGTCTTATCGCAGTTGACCGTGAGGGGAAGATACTGATATTCAACAGGATGGCGGAGAAACTTACAAAGTACCGCAAGGAAGAGCTTGAGGGGAGAAACTTCACCGAGCTCTTCAGGATGGGTGAACGCGGCGAGAAGATCATTTCCGAGACTCTGCGAACCGGAAAAGGAGCGTTGAGGGAGGAGACTTTCATAAAAGGGAAGGAGCAGACTACTTTTCCGGTGAGCTTTACGGCATCGCCTTTGAGAGATGAAGATGACGAGATTTATGGCGCAATTATCACGTTTATGGATTTGAGGCCGATAAAAAGCATGGAGGAGAGGATAAGGCAGCTTGACAATCTTGCTGCGCTGGGAAGGTTCGCTTCGTCTGTGGCGCATGAGATAAGAAATCCACTTGCCGGAATTGCGGCAGGCGTGCAGTACATGAACAAGGCGCTTCCCCAGACCGAGGGAACCAGGGAGAATATTGACTTTGTATTGGGCGAGATAGCAAGGCTCGACAGGATAGTCCGGGACCTTTTCCAGGTAACTCATCCCAGGGCACTTCTTCTTCAAAAAGTGGACCCTGTTGGAATCATCGAGCGGAGCATCCAGGCGGTGTTGCCTCTCCTTGAGAAAGAGGAGATAACATTAGAGAAACAAATAGAACCGGAGATGGGCGAGGTAACCGTTGATGGGGACCAGATTCAGCAGGTGCTGGTCAATCTGATAAAGAACGCCATTGAGGCAGCCTCAAAAGGGAGCACTATCAAGATCACGGCGGCAAGAGCCGGAAAGCATCAATCACGGCATGGGGCTCTGAACGGCGAGGTGCTTGCCATGGCTGTCGAAGACAATGGCAAGGGAATTTCCGAGGAGGACCTGAAGAAGATTTTTGAGCCGTTCTACACGACCAAACCTTCGGGGACCGGACTTGGCCTCTATATCTCCTATGAGATAGTCAAGAGACATGGAGGCCGGCTCTCGGTGGTGAGCGAACCGGGAAAGGGATCCACGTTCCTGATAGAGCTCCCGTTGGAGCTGGGACAAGGAGCTGTAACGAGTGAATACAACCATTCTAATCGTTGATGACGAAGAAGCGATAAGACATTTCGTCGGAAAGTTTCTCGAAGATGAGGGCTTCACTGTGGTGACGGCCGCGACCGGAGGAGAGGCCATCTCCCTGATCGGGAAAGACCTTCCGGATGTTGTTCTCCTTGACCTGAAGCTTCCTGACATGAACGGAATCGATGTCCTTCAGAAGATAAAGCGGGCAGAGCCCGGATTGACGGTAATCATGGTAACGGCTTACGCGGATGTCTCATCGGCGGTGAAGGCAATGAAATCGGGCGCCTTTGACTACCTCAATAAACCGGTCAATTTCGAGGAGCTCCTTGTCGTTCTGGATAAAGCCCTGGAGCAGACAAAACTGTGGCGAGAGCTGCGGCATCTGAGAACGCAGCGCAAGGAAACGTTCTCCCGCGATTTCGTGCGGGGCAGGAGCCCTCTTATTCTTCAGATCTACGAGATTGTCGACCAGGTGGCAAAGAGCGAATCTACTAGCGTCCTGATCGAGGGCGAAAGCGGCACGGGAAAGGAGCTGGTCGCAAATCTCATCCATGAGAAGAGCTCAAGAGCCGACAAGCCGTTCATCGAGGTGAACTGTGCAGCTATACCGAGGGAGCTGCTCGAAAGCGAGCTGTTCGGACACGAGAAGGGCGCATTCACTGATGCAAGGAGTCAGAAGCTGGGGCTTCTTGAGCTCGCAAACGGCGGCACGCTCTTTCTTGACGAAGTGGGTGAGATGAGTCTTACTATTCAGGTGAAGCTTCTGAGAGTTCTGGAGAGGATGACTTTCAGAAGGGTAGGGGGCACAAAGGACATCACGGTAAGCGTAAGAATCATTTCGGCCACGAATCAGAATCTTGAACATGCCGTAAGAGAGGGATCATTCAGGGAAGATCTTTACTTCAGACTCAAGGTCGTTCCAATAAGAGTTCCTCCCCTGAGAGAAAGGAAAGAGGATATTATTGACATAGCAAAGCACTTCATGCTTCAGTTCAACAGGGCGTTCAGAAAGAACTTTCAGTCAATTTCCCCGGAGGCCGAGTTGCTGCTCCTCGAGTACGCGTGGCCCGGAAACATAAGAGAGCTCAAGAATCTTTTCGAGAGGACCATCCTCCTGGAATCCGGAGACGCCATACAGAAAGAGCACATCGCAAAAGGACTTCAGCAAACCGGGATTAAGATTTACTCGCTCTCTTCATCCATAGATTCAATCCTTTCACTGCCCGAGCTTCCGGAGGAGGGGATTGAGCTCGAGAGACTTCTGAGAGACCTGGAGAAGAGTCTTATCCAGAAGGCCACAAGAACAGCAGGCGGCAATCAGACCAAGGCAGCAGAACTCCTCAACATAAAACGGGACAGGCTGCGGTACAGGCTCAAGCTGCACGGGATTGAAAAATAGTGAAGCTGAGAAGCTCCCTGATTTTGTTTGCATTCCTCGGAATCTCGGGCTGCGGATACACGGTATCAACCTTGCTCCCGGCCCACATCAAGACAGTTGCTGTTCCTGTCTTCAAGAATGAGACGCTTGAATACGGCCTGGAGCAGGAACTCACCGAAATCCTCACGAGATCGATTATCCAGGACAACCATCTTAGAGTTACCGACGAATCCCGGGCGAATTCCGTTGTGCTTGGGACGATCATCGGCTATGAAAACAGAGTATTCGGTTACAATGCCCGCGAGCAGGTGGAGGAGTATCAGGTGGCAATTACGGTCAAAGTTGAATTCAAGGATCTCGTGAAGAACAAGCAGATTTGGTCTGATGACCTGGTCGGATTGACCACCTATGACGTGGCAGGCAGCCAGGCAACCACGGAGCAGTTGGGGAGAAGGAGAGCCCTGGAATCCATTGCCATCGACGTTATAACACGGACAGTCGAAGGGTGGTAGGTCGAACCGGGGAAGACGAGTCCGCATGCGGTTGAGCCAGAACGAGCTTCTTAGACGTGCTGAAAAAGGAGAGAGGTTTGGAGCGTACCTCTTTTTCGGAAAGGACGAATTCAGAAAGAGACTGGCCATTGACCAACTTCTTAAGTCACTTTCGCAGGAGAAGATATTCGCCTTTGATTTCGAGAAACTGCACGCAGACGAAATACCCATTGATGAGCTCCTCGCAAAAGCCGGGAGTGTGGGGCTTTTTTCCGGGAACAAGATAATCGTTGTTTTCGAGATCCTGGACTTCGACGCAGACGAAAGACCAAGACTCCTTGAGTATCTTCGATCCCCGCTCTCCGCTACTTCGCTCATATTCACTTCACAAGAAAAGGATGTGAACAGGTCGCCGCTTTTCAAGGTAATCGAAGGCTCGAATCACGGCGTTGTCGTGGATTTTCCTCAGCTCACCAATCGTGATGCAGAGCGGTGGGTCAGAGGAGAAGTGAAGAAGGCGGGGAAGGAGATAAGCCAGGGTGCAATAGATATGCTCCTTGAATCCTGCGGAATGGACCTCTGGACGGTTGGCAACGAGCTCGAAAAGTTGATCGCCTATGCGGGGACTTCTCCTGCGCTGGACCAGGAGACTGTTGAGAATGTCCAGGGCTTTGGAAAAGAGATTTCTGTTTTTGAAGTCGCAGAGAAAACTTCTCAGAAGAACAGGAAAGCTGCCTTCTTCGCACTTGAAAAGAACCTCTTGGCGGGAACGGAACGCAACAAGGTCTTCCCGGCGATCTCAAGGGAATACGGCCTCCTCGCTGTCTCAAAAGCAGCCGGAGCCGGCTTCCCAATACCTCAGCATCTGCGCTACGTTGCTTGGAAGATCAACAAGCTTGGACCTCAGGCAGAGTCGCTCCCATGGGAAGATCTCAGGGCCAGTCTCTCCAGTGTTTTTGAGTCTGAGTTCGAGCTCAAGAACAGCAGAGTTCCTTGGGACCTCGGTATCGAACTCCTTCTGCATAAATTGACAAAGAAATAGCCTGCTGATAGGCTCCCCCCATGGAAGACAACGAAGTCCCCTATAACGTCCGCGAGATTGAGAAGAAATGGCAAGCCGAGTGGGATAGAACCGGCCTTTTCAAGATGAAACCCGCTTCCCCGGCCAAGAAATTCTACTGCCTCATGATGTTTCCCTATCCGTCCGGCGAGCTCCACGTTGGCCATGGCAGGAACTACATCATTGGCGATGTGGTCGCAAGAGTGAACATAATGAATGGGATGAATGTCCTGTCTCCCATGGGGTGGGATGCCTTTGGCCTTCCGGCCGAGAATGCTGCCATAGCAAACAACCTTCATCCTGAAGTCTGGACCAAATCAAAGATCGCCAGAATAAAGGAACAACTTCAGGCGTGGGGAGTCGGGTATGACTGGGACAGGGAGGTGGCGTCTTGCGATGCGACTTATTACAGGTGGACTCAGTGGATGTTCCTCAAGCTCTTTGAGAACGGACTTGCATATAAGGCAAATGCCCTGGCGAACTGGTGCCCGGGTTGCAAGACAGTCCTTGCCAACGAGCAAGTTGTCGGAGGCGCGTGTGAAAGATGCGATACGCCTGTCACGCTGACCGAACTCGAACAGTGGTTCTTCAAGATAACCTCCTACGCCGATCGACTTCTCGATGACCTTGACCTTCTCACCGGGTGGCCCGAGAAGGTGAAGACCATGCAGAAGAATTGGATAGGGAGGAGCGAAGGGGCGGAGATTAATTTCCCGGTGAAGGGAAAGGATTTCAGGTTAAGCTGCTTTACAACTAGGGCCGACACAATCTTCGGTGCAACTTATCTTGTGCTTTCCGCCGACCACCCGAAGATTTCCGAGCTCATAACCGACGCATGCGGGCCGGAGGCCATGAAATTCATTGAAAGCGTTAGGAGGACGTCGCTCAAGGCGCAATGGGAGACAGAAGAGGAGAAGTGCGGCGTTCCAACCGGCTCGTTTGCGATAAATCCGTTCACTCACGAAGAGATACCTATCTGGATTGCAAACTATGTGCTTCTGGAATACGGAACCGGGGCAATCATGGCAGTGCCTTCTCACGATCAGCGGGACATGGATTTCTCATTGAAGTACAAGCTTCCTATACGGGAAGTTGTGAAGGGAAGAAAGACCGTGCCGCCCGGAGCTGCATATGAAGGTGAGGGTGTTCTGATAAACTCTGGCACATTTTCCGGACTTGAAAGTGAGAAGGGGAGAGAGAAGATTGGAGAATATCTTGAATGCAACGGGCTTGGCAGGAGGACGGTGAAATACAAGCTCAGGGACTGGCTCGTCTCCAGGCAGAGATACTGGGGAACGCCGATACCAATTATCTACTGCAAGAAGTGCGGCACGGTCCCCGTGCCTGAGTCGGATCTTCCAGTCCTTCTCCCGGGGAACGTCAAGTTCCAGCCGACAGGACGCTCGCCCCTCGCCGAGAGCGAAGAATTTCTGAATACCAAGTGCCCGCGCTGCAGCGGTCCCGGAAGGCGAGAGAGCGACACGATGGACACGTTTGTGGATTCAAGCTGGTACTTCCTGAGGTTTATCAATCCGAAGAAGGAGGACGGCCCGTTCGATGTCGCTGATGTGAACAAGTGGCTTCCGGTTGATCAGTATGTGGGCGGAGTGGAGCATGCAATCCTTCACCTGCTGTATTCGCGCTTCATCACCAAGTTTCTTAATGACATCAAGATGGTGAACTTTCCAGAACCGTTTGAAAACCTTTTCACGCAGGGGATGATACTGAAGGACGGCTCTGCAATGTCCAAATCGAGAGGGAACACTGTCAGCCCTGATGAGCTGGTTGGCAGATACGGTGCAGATACCGTCAGACTGTACACGCTATTCATCGGCCCGCCAGAGAAGGATGCAGAATGGAGCGAGAGGGGAGTCGAAGGTGCCAATAGATTCCTCAAGCGTGTCTGGAGACTCGTGACCGAGAACAGGGAGAGTCTTCCGGCCCGGGTTGACCGCGGCTCTCTCAGGGCTCTCGAAGAGCCTGAGCGAGTACTGAGAAGAGAGATCCATGCAGCGATCAAAGGTGCGAGGGATGATCTTGAGAGACTTCATTTGAACACGGTGGTCAGCAGGCTCATGGAGCTAGTAAATGCTTGTTACTTATATGTGCAATCTCCTGGGGTTAAAGTAACACGTGAAGATAAGGGAGGAGCCGTTCTGAGAGAGGCCTTTGAGGCGCTTCTCCTCATGCTGGCGCCTTTTTCGCCGCATATGTCAGAGGAGCTCTGGCAGATGCTTGGGCACAAGCAGAGCATCTTTATGTCTGCCTGGATGGAACATGACAATGGTGCGCTCGCGCAAGAGGAATTTACTCTAGTCGTCCAGGTCAATGGAAAGGTCAGAGCCAGGATACAGCTTCCAACCGGCGCGTCACGCCAGGAAGTGGAGCAAGCCGCGCTTTCGCATCCATCCATAACCGCCCAACTCAAGAGCCGTCCCGCAGCCAAGTTCATCCACGTCGAAGGCAAACTCCTCAACATCGTCGCCTAGGATCTGCTTCGGATGTCCTTTTCCTCCTGCCGAAAATGTCGATCCTTCTTCGACTCGTTCACTCGAATTTGTGAACTCGGCCTACGGCGTCAGACAGCACAAATTCGTCCCGCTTTTGGGACGAGTTTGCAGCAATCTAGTGTAGTGCGTCTAACGCTTCTTTACATTTGGTGACTTTGGCCAGGATGCGC
>JASEGR010000081.1 GCA_030017955.1 Candidatus Eisenbacteria bacterium | reverse complement strand
GGCGAGAAGCCCCTATGAAAGTGTCGTGTCCGGGGGCAAAGACATAGACAAGGAATTTACAGGACACGACACTGGTTGACGGAGGAGTAAGAGTGAAGAAAGGCAGAATCCTGAGCGGAATGAGGCCGACAGGGAGACTTCATTTAGGCAACTATGTCGGAGCGCTTGAGAACTGGGTTGCTCTGCAGGATCAGTATGAAACCTTCTTTATGGTTGCCGACTGGCATGCGCTGACTACCGGATATGCAGACACGTCTTCCATAAAAGAGGACACGCGGGACATGGTGATTGACTGGATTGCGGCCGGCATCGATCCCGAAAGAAGCCCTGTCTTTGTTCAGTCCCATATCAAGCAGCATGCTGAACTGCATCTTCTCTTTTCGATGATCATAACGACTGCCAGACTTGAGAGAGTGCCGACCCTGAAGGAGCAGGTGCGGACCCTGAAGCTCAGCGAGACTACTTATGGACATCTTGGGTATCCTGTGCTTCAAGCTTCTGATATCCTTGTGTACAGGGCTGACACTGTACCGGTCGGAGAAGACCAGCTTTCCCATATCGAGGTGACCAGGGAGCTTGCCAGGAGGTTCAACAGTCTCTACGGGGAGGTCTTCCCTGAGCCCCAGGCCAAGCTTACGAAATTCCCGAGACTCCCGGGCACTGACGGGCAGAGAATGAGCAAGTCGGTCGGGAACACGATTCTCATTTCTGATCCTCCTCCTGTGATAAAGAAGAAATTGCGGAGCGCCGTCACGGATCCGGAGAAGATAAGGCTCGGCGACAAGGGGCATCCTGAGGTCTGTCTTGTTTACACCTACCATGGGAAGTTCAACGCGCCGGAGCTCAAAGAGATAGAGAGGGGATGCAGGAGCGGCGAGCTGGCGTGCGTCCCGTGCAAAGAGAATCTCTCTTCGAAGATTTCCAGCTTCTTCCAGAACCTGCGGGACAGAAGGGAAGAGATGGAGGCTGATCCAGAGAAGGTGGAAAGGTGGATAAGCGAGGGCGATGATAGGGCGAGACACGTTGCAGAAGAAACCATGGAAGAGGTGAGAAAGGCGATGAAATTCTAATGAACGGATTCCTTCTCTCGACACCGGGTTTCAGCGGTACTCCGGAGCTTCTTCTTCATCTCGTGAAAGAAGCAGAGCTCAAAATTGAAGATCTCTCGATATCGAAGTTGATCGGTCAGTTTCTCGGATACATCAGGTATCTGGAGAAGATTTCTCTCGACGAAGCAGGGGAGTTCATAGTCATCGCATCACTCCTCATGAGACTCAAGGTCTCTCAGCTCATCCCGTCACTTTCCGAGGAAGAAGGGCTGGAGGCCGGCCCGGATGAGCTCATGAGGAATCTCCAAGAATACAGGAAGTTCAAGGAAGTGGCTGCCGCGCTGAAGACAAAAGAAGAAGAGCGAAGGCTTCTCTTCGACAGAGGCTACATTCCGGAAGAAGGAGAGAACGGGGACGAGGAGCTGATTGAGGCAAGTCTGTTCGACTTGCTCGAAGCATTGAGAGCCATCCTTCCGGGTCTCTCCACTCCGGAGCCGATGGAGGTTCGGGCCGAGGAGATTACGATTGAGGAAAAAATGGAGCTGATTCTGAGGAGGCTCCGGGAAGAAGGAAGAATCGGTTTTGCTTCGCTTCTCGATGTTGATCTGGGCAAACGCCATGTTGTGGTGACTTTTGTCGCACTTCTCGAGCTCATAAGGCTCGGCGTTGTGAGGGCGAAGCAGAGGAAAGCGTTTTCCGAGATAACCATTGTGTTGGGGATGGGGCAGGCTGCCGCGGCGGATGTCAGCCGGGGGATAGTTGATGATTGAAGAGAAAATTGAATCGGCGAAGGCCGTCCTGGAAGCAATGTTCTTTGCCTCGAACAGGCCGGTTTCGAAGGGAACACTGCGGGCTGTTCTCTCAGAATTCTCCGAGACCGAGATCGAGGGCGCGCTGGCAGCCCTGAGAGAAGAGTATGATTCCTCCGGCCGCGGTGTCCGTCTGATCGAAATCGCAGGAGGATATCAGGTAGTCTCCAAAGAAGAGTTTGCAGCATGGGTTGAGAGGCTGATGAAAGGGACGAGAAAAGCAAGACTCTCCAAACCCGCTCTGGAGACTGTTGCAGTTGTTGCGTACAGACAGCCCGTGACAAGGGCAGGAATCGAACAAATAAGAGGCGTCGATGTAGCAAGCGTGTTAGCCACGCTTCTTGAAAGGGGCCTTATCGCCGTGAAGGGAAGAGCGCACGGCGTGGGCAGGCCGCTCCTTTATGGAACGACCCAGCAGTTCCTCACGTATTTCCGGCTGAACGACCTTTCGGAGCTGCCGAGGCTTGAGGAATTGGAAATACTGCTTGAGTCACGTGAGTCCCAGGCGGAGGAGTTGGGCGAACTTGGAACAGGTGAGGCTCAATAAATTCCTCTCTCAAGCCAACGTTGGTTCCAGAAGAAAATGCGATGAATTGGTTGGGAGAGGTTTTGTAGAGATAAATGGAAAGGTTGTCCGTGACCCCTGGGTGAGGGTTCATCCCGGCGAAGATACAGTGTCATTCCTGGGACAGAATCTCACCAGGACGCACTCATTCACCTACATCCTTCTCAATAAGCCTTCCGGGTATATCGTAAGTTCCTTCGATCCGAGGGGCAGGAAAACTGTGATGGACCTAATCGGCAGTGTGAAGGAGCGGGTGTTTCCTGTGGGCAGGCTGGACTACATGACCGAAGGTCTTCTCATTCTTACAAACGATGGCGAAATGTCGTTGCGGCTTACGCATCCCAGGTTCGGCATAGAGAAATGCTATCACGTGACTGTTTCGGGAAGAGTGACGAGAGAGAAACTTGGTTCATTGATTACACCGGTCGAGTTCCCGGACGGGAAAAGGTCCAATGTCGTCCGGGCAAAGCTTGTCTCAGAAACGAAGGACGAATCGAAAATCGAGCTTGTTCTCAAAGAGGGTTGGAAGCACGAAGTGAGAAGAATATGCGAGGCCAACGGTCTCAAGGTGCTCTCGCTGAGAAGAGTATCATTTGGTCCGTTGACACTCGGAAATCTCATGACTGGAGCGTTCAGATTCCTGACGTCCCGTGAGGTTCATTCTCTCGAGAAAGCAGCCGGGATCACGAGAAAGAACTGAACAAAGAGGAGGGATTGGCGGTGGCAGTGGACATTTGGAAGGCAGCTCGTCCTGAGATTAAAGAACTTGTGCCCTACTCGCCGGGGAAACCTATCGAGGAAGTGGAGAGAGAACTCGGTATCAGCGGGGCCATGAAGTTTGCATCCAATGAGAACCCCTCCGGCCCTTCGAAAGCCGTTCTTAAGGCCATAACGGATGCCTTCAACCAGCTCAACAGGTATCCGGACGGAGGGTCTTATTATGTACGGCATGCCATTGCAAAGAAATTCGGCCTTGACCCGGAGGGGATAGTCGTCGCCAACGGGTCGAACGAGATAATCGATGCCGTCGGAAGGAGCTTCATTTCGACGGGCGAAGAAGGCATCATTGCAAACCCTTCCTTTATCATGTACAGAATTGCGGTACAGGTGATGGGAGGTAAGCCGATTTTCATTCCCACCAAGGGGTTTGATCACGACCTTGAGGCAATGGCAGCCGCGGTGACGCCGAAAACCAAAGTGATCTTTGTCTGCAATCCGAACAATCCCACGGGTACCACGCTTGGAAAAGATGAAGTCGAATCTTTCATGCGAGCGATCCCGGACAGGATTGTCGTGGTCTTCGACGAGGCATACATAGACCTTGTTGATAGACTAGACTACCCGGACCATCTGAAATACCTGAGGGAAGGCCGGCTCGTCGTCGTCACGAGGACTTTTTCGAAAGTGCACGCACTGGCGGGTCTCAGGATCGGATACGGCATAACAAGCCCTGAGATTGCCTCGCTTCTGAATAGAGTAAGACTCCCCTTCAATGTGAGCTGCCTCGCCCAGGCCGCAGCCCTGAAATCCCTTGAGGATGACAAGCATATCAAGAAGAGTATCGAGATGAGCAAGGAAGGCAGGAACTTCCTCAGTAAGAAGTTCGCTGAGATGAACCTCCGGGTTATCCCGTCAGAAACCAACTTCGTTCTCGTTGATCTTGGCGTGGACGGTGTGGCCGTCACCCGTGAGCTTGAGAAGCTGGGACTGATAGTGAGGAGCATGGTCTCTTTCGGGATGTCGAAGGAATTTGTCAGAATAACGACCGGCACGATGTCCGAGAACCGGAAGCTCGTTGAGGGAATGAAGAAGGTGCTCTCCGGGATGGCTTCAAGAAGGGCCGGATAGTTGAGAAGGGGAATCATTGCAATAGACGGACCTGCCAGTTCCGGAAAAAGCACGACTGCAAAAGAAGTGGCGAGAAGACTGGGCTACAGGTTCTTTGACACCGGTGCGATGTACAGGGCGCTTGCTCTGAGGTGCCTCAGGAGTGGCGCTGACGCAAAGGACGGAAAGGCAGTCGAGGCCGCCCTCAAAGAAGTTTCTGTCCGAATAGAGGACACTGCCGGCGGAAATGACAGGATACTCCTTGACGGCGAGGATGTGACCGATGAGATCAGGGCGCCTTCGGTGGGAAACGCAAGTTCCGAGATTGCCGGCTTTCTTCCGGTGAGGAGGCTGCTGGTAAAGCTCCAGAGAAATCTCGGAAAGGACGGCGGCGTCGTGATGGAAGGGCGTGACATAGCGACCGTTGTTTTCCCGGATGCCGAGCTCAAAGTCTTCCTTGATGCTTCTGTTGGGGAAAGGGCAAGAAGAAGATTTCTTGAGCTCGGGAGGAACGGGCACGGTCCTTCACTTGAGCGTGTCACGAAAGAGCTTTCCGAAAGGGACCGCAGGGATATGACAAGAAAAGAGAGCCCGCTCCAGAAGGCTCCCGGCGCCGTAACAATTGACACGACTGGCATGACGTTTGAGGAGCAGGTGGAGGCAATCCTAAGGGAAGCCAGGAAGGTAATACCAGGAATATCGTGAAGCTCCACTATAGATTGTCGTGGCATATTGTGAACTCGTTTTTCAAATTCGGTCTAGGGATGAAGGTCGACGGAAAGGAATACATACCTCCCGGCGGCGGGCTCATCGTTGCCACGAACCACATCTCATTCTGGGACCCGCCGCTTTTGGGCGCAGCTTCGACGAGAGAGCTATACTATCTGGCAAAGGAAGAGTTGTTCAGGAATGTTTTCTTTCGAAAGCTGATACAGGCGTTTAACGCGGTTCCTATAGGCCGTGACCGCTTTGACAGAAAGGGCCTGTTTGCTGTAATCTCACATCTCAAGAAAGGGCGTGCACTTCTTGTGTTTCCTGAGGGTGGGAGGAATCTCTCCGGAGAGCTCAAACCCGCCAGAACCGGGATAGGCATGATGGCCATGGAGACCTCATCGCCTATTCTCCCCGCCTACATCTCGGGCTCGGACAAGATAAAGAAAGCGCTGAGGAGAAAAGGAAGGGTCAGAATCAGCTTCGGGCCGCCTATTCGGACATCCGAATTCCCGCCGGTCGGCAGGGCCGGGTATAGGGAGTTGAGCGCGGAGGTCATGAAGCGAATTCAAGCTCTTAAGGAAACACATGAGAAAACAGGCATAATCGACGACACATCAATGAAATGAAAGACATAGATGTCATTCTTGCAAAGAATGCCGGCCCGTGCTTCGGTGTGAAGAGAGCCATCGCAATAGCCAGGAGCGCGTTGGAGAAGCAGAACGGTCCGATTTACAGCCTCGGGCCCATCATCCATAATAGGCAGGTTGTGGACAAACTTGCTGGAAAGGGTCTGAGAGTTGTTGATGACGTCCGGAGCATAGAGGCAGGAACGGTAATTGTCAGATGTCACGGCGTGGGGCCGGAGCCCATCCGGGAGGCAAAGGCAAGGGGACTTGAGGTAATTGATGCCACATGCCCTTTTGTCGAGAGATGCCATGAGTATGCGCGGCAGCTCAGCAGGGAAGGGTATTTCACGGTTGTAGTGGGTGACACGAACCATCCCGAGGTTGTGGCAACCGTTGCCAACGCCGGCGGAAGAGCTTGTGTAGTGAATTCTCCGGAAGGCGCTTCTGCATGCGAGGATTGCGAGAAGCTCGGCATCATAGCGCAGACGACGCAGTCCAGGGAAAGGTTCTACTCGATTGTATCGGTGCTTGTGGAGAAGGCGAGAAACGCGAGGGTGCACAATACGATCTGCAACATTACTTCTCTAAAGCAAGCAGCTACCCGGGAGCTCGCCTCTTCCGTAGACGTGATGGTAATTGTCGGCGGGAGAGAGAGTGCGAATACCAGACGCTTGTTTGATATGTCAAAAGAGAAGAATCAGCGGACCTATCAGGTGGAGGGTCCATCCGAATTGGAGAAGAGGTGGTTTGACGGCATCTCGGCTGCCGGAGTCATGGGCGGTGCCTCAACGCCCGACTGGATTCTTGAAGATGTGGTAAAGTGGGTACGGGAGAGGGGCGGCGAATAGCGGCTTCATCTGGCTCCACCGGAGCCATAAAAATACGAGGAAAAGGGGGAAACAGATTCAATGATTGAAGAAAGAACGCAATGGGGTACGGATCCAGAAGAGAAGGAGAATCAACCGAGTTTTGCCGAGAAGAAGACGCCCGGAGGGGCGCGGAGAGCCAAGCCGTCGGGTAAACCTTTTTCGGGAGATAGGCCCGACGAGGGAGAGCCTCACGATGAAGAGAAGACGAACGAAATGGTAAATCTGTATGAGCACTCTCTCAGAAACATTCAGGAAGGAGAGATAGTAAGAGGCAGGGTGCTCCACATCGACGACAAAGAGATCGTGGTTGATGTGGGCTTCAAATCCGAAGGGGCAATACCTGTCACGGAGTTCCCTGACCCGTCATCCATCAAGATCGGCGATGAGATGGATGTCTACCTTGAGAAGACTGAGAATCAGGACGGAGTGGTTGTTCTCTCGAAACAGAAGGCGGACTTCGCCAAGGTCTGGGACCGGGTCAAAGAGGCGGCAGACAGCGGGGAGGTCGTGGAGGGAAAACTCCTCAGGAAGATAAAAGGCGGCATCGTCGTGGACTTTTTCGGGGTGGAAGCGTTTCTTCCGGGATCTCAGATCGGGCTGAGACAGATCCAGAACATCGATGCCCTCCTGAATCAAAGGATGAAGTTCAAGATAATAAAGCTCAACAAGAGGAGAAGAAACATAGTCGTGTCCCGGAGGGCGGTTCTCGAAGAGGAGAGGGCCAAACAGAAGACCGGAATCCTCAAGGAACTGGCGAAAGACCAGGTGAGGCAGGGTGTCGTAAAGAACATCACTGACTTCGGCGCCTTTGTCGACCTGGGAGGGATTGACGGCCTCCTTCACATCACGGACATGTCCTGGGGCAGGATTTCCCACCCTTCTGAGGTCGTTGCGGTCGGCGACAAGATCACAGTCAAGGTTTTGAGTTTCGATCCGGAAAAAGAGAGGATTTCGCTTGGCCTTAAACAGCTTGCTCCATACCCCTGGGAGGAAGTCGACAGGAAGTACCCGGTGGGTTCAAAGATACGGGGAAAGGTTGTCAGTGTCACAGACTACGGAGCATTCGTGGAGCTCGAGAAAGGAATCGAAGGGCTTATACATGTCTCCGAAATGTCGTGGACAAGACATGTGAAACACCCGTCAAAGATTGTCGCCGTGGGTGACATGATTGAGGCAGTTGTCCTCAAGATCGACAAGGAAAACGAAAAGATCTCGCTGGGCCTTAAACAGACTGAGCCGGATCCCTGGAAGGTGATTGACGAGACGTACCGTCCGGGTACAAAGCTCGTCGGAAGGGTAAGAAATCTCACCAACTTCGGCGCATTCGTAGAACTTGAAGAAGGAATAGACGGTCTTCTCCATGTCTCGGACATGTCATGGACGAGAAGGGTTTCCCATCCGACTGAGATTGTCAAGAAGGGCGACAAAGTCGAAGTCATAGTCCTGAGCGTGGACAAGGATTCAAGGAGAATATCGCTGGGGCTGCGCCAGCTGACCGAGGACCCGTGGCAGTCCCTGGTGGAGAGATTCCCGGCCGACACCGAGGTCAGAGGGAAGGTGACACGGTTCTTGGAGAAAGGTCTGATCGTGGACCTGGGAGGTGACATAGAAGGGTTCGTGCCGATTTCCCAGCTCGGGCTTGAGCCAATCAAGAGATCATCGGACAACTTTGCCCTGGGCGAGGAGATCCCGCTCAAGGTTACAAAAGTCGACCCTGACGCAAGGCGTATCGTCCTGAGCGTGAAGGGCTATTTCCTGGCAAGGGAGAAGGCGGAATGGGAGGCGTTCAGAGACCGGGCGCCAAAGGCAAAGAAAGAGGAGGTGCCGGAAGCGGCAGCTGAAGTAGGAGCAGAAGCAGCAGCAGTAGCAGAAACACCTGAGGCAGCAGAGGCCCGCGAAGATAAACCGGCCGCCGAGGGACCTGAAAAAGAATTGGAGAGCGGGGGGGAGACTTCTTGAGGGTCTCTGTCGCGACCTTCGGATGCAAGGTCAATCAGTGCGACTCCGAGGAATTCGAGCTTCTCCTCAGCAGACAAGGAGTGGAAGTAGTCGGACTTGAGGACGGGCTGGATTTCGTAATCGTTAACGGGTGCGCCGTGACAGAAAGAGCGAATTCCGAGGTAAGGAGATTTGTCGGGCGCATGCTGAGGGAGTTCCCGGGAGCAAGGCCAGTTCTTGCAGGGTGCACCGCGAGACTTGACAGTCAGACCGTACCCGGCGGCGAGAAGACACTGGTGCTTCGCAGGAAAGAAGATCTTCTGGATTGCCTGGGGCTTGCTGCGGGAGACAGGATTTCGCCGCGGCAGATAGACTCTCACCGCAGGACAAGAGTGTTTGTCAAAGTCCAGGAAGGATGCAGCGAGCGGTGCAGCTTCTGCGTCGTTCCTTCTGTGAGGGGGAATTCCAAGAGCGTCGAGATATCGGACGCGGTGGACAGGGTAGCTGAAAAAGTCCGCGAGGGCGCCAAGGAAGTCGTCATAGTCGGAACTGATCTCGGGGACTACGGGAGAGGCAACCTTGTTACAACGAATCTCTCTGAGCTGCTTCAAAGAATCTGGGATCTTCCCGGAGAATTCAGGGTGAGGCTTGGCTCAATAGAGTCGAGACATCTGGACCGGGAGCTTGTCAGGCTCTTTGCGTCTTCGAAGAAACTTTGCCGCCATTTCCATGTTCCGGTTCAGAGTGGTGATGACGCTGTTCTGCGGATGATGGGAAGAAAGTGCTTGTCCGCCGAGGTTGCCGCAAGGATCCGGGAGCTCTGCGGCGCGGTTCCCGATGCTTCGATTGGAACGGACGTCATTGTCGGATTCCCTGGTGAAGGAGAGGAGTCGTTTCTGAGGACAGTAGATTTCCTGATCAGCCTTCCGTTTTCCTATTTTCATGTATTTCCGTTTTCCCGCAGGCCGGGGACGCCGGCATTCTCAATGAAAACCGGCATACCGGACGGCGAGATGAGAAGGAGGGCTTCTGTCCTGCGCTCAATCGGCGAAGGGAAACGAAAGAGCTTCGCCGGCAAGTTCTCAGGACAACGACTCCAGGTGCTCTCAATCGGGGATTCACTGACAGACATCGGGCTCACTGACAATTACATTAGAGTGAAGCTTTCGAGGAAGGTTAGGCAGAACCGTTTTTTTAACGTCCTTATGGAGGATTCGGGAGGCACACCGGCGGCCAAGATTCTGTGACACGGGAATGCAGTGGCAGATAGAGGGTGAGGTCTTCTCCTTCGTATGCATCTGGCAAAGGTAGTGGGGACGGTTGTAGCGACTCAGAAAACCCAGAATCTGAAGGGGCTGAGGCTTCTTCTCATACAGCCATACACCGATAGAGGCGAGAAGAGCGGGAGACCACTTGTGGCTGTGGATACAGTTAGCGCTGCCCCCCAGCAGATGGTATTTTTTGTCAGAGGAAGGGAAGCGGCGAATGCCCTGGAAGAGAAGTTCAATCCGGTGGACGCAGCAATAGTCGGGATAGTTGACAAGATTGAACACGGATGAGCGTTGCAGTGCACGTTAGCTGCCTAAGGTCACATGGTGAGAAGAAACGAAATCGTTGTTGAGATAATCCTAATCGCCCTCGGACTTTTTGTAAGCGGTTCAATCCTCTTCATGATCGTGGGCTCATTGTCGGACCGCAACGAGGCGGTCCTCGCCGGCAAAAGAGTGGGATTGGTAGAGCTATATGGAACGATTGATGGAGAGGCGAGCTCCGTTGTCAGTCAGCTGGAAAGGCATAAGGAAGATCGCTCGGTCAAGGCCGTTGTGATCAGAATTGACAGCCCGGGCGGCGGAGTTGCTGCGAGCCAGGAAATCTATGAGCAGGTCGGAAAGGTGAGAAAGGCAGGAAAACCGGTTGTCATATCGATGGCCGGGGTTGCTGCATCGGGCGGTTACTATGTCTCTTGTGGGGCCGATTCGATTGTTGCGAATCCCGGGACGCTGACGGGCAGCATCGGAGTGATCATGAGCTATGCCACGGGCCAGGAGCTTCTGAAGAAACTCGGACTGCGGTTTGAGGTTGTTAAGAGCGGCAAGTTCAAGGATACTGGAGCCATCTATAGAAGTCCGACTCCGGAAGAGAGGAAGTACCTTGTTGGCATAATGGACGACGTATACGATCAGTTCGTTGACGCGGTGGCCACAGGGAGGAAGCTTGAGAGAATGAAGGTGCTTTCCATCGCAGACGGAAGGGTATTTACCGGGAGGCAGGCTCTTAGTCTTGGTCTCGTTGACAAGATGGGAGATCTGGATGACGCGATAAGGGTGGCTGGCAGGATGGCTGGAATTAAAGGGAAACCTGCCATTGTTCGAAAGATTAGGAGGAAGCCCTCGTTGTTTGACCTGGTTAGGAGATTCTTCGAAGAAGAGACTGTCGTCAGGAGAACCGGGCTTCGGCTGGAATACAGAATGGAGTAGTGAGGAGAAGCAATGCCGACTTTTGATTTCCTCTGCGAGAGTTGTGGCAAGAGTTTTGAATTCACCGTGAAGTCACTCGGGAAATCTCGCGTGAGCTGTCCGCACTGCAAGGGGAGAAAGACCAGAAGGCTGTTCTCGCCGTTTGGCATTTCAGGAAAGGGCATGAAGCCAGTGACAGCCTCGGGAGCGAGCTGTTCTACCTGCGGTCCGAGGAACTGCTCGACCTGCGGCTAGTGCACCGTAACATAAATAAGTTGACATTGACATTGCCCCAGAACGGTGCAC
>JASEGR010000080.1 GCA_030017955.1 Candidatus Eisenbacteria bacterium | reverse complement strand
TCCTCCTTTCTGGATCGTGGTGAAATCCCGAGTATACGCTCGGGATTATCCCGTAAGGGAGGCCTCAATGAGTATCAAGTCTTTGACTCCGCCTCCTTTTCAATGTTACCGTTTCTCGTGCTGGTGTACTCCTTTCTGCAGGATTCTCCGGCTGTCAAAGGTTTGAATTCAATTCTGAAAGGATACACCGCTTTTGTTCCTCTTTCTAACCTCTTGGTGATTTCTCTCCCACGGAGTGGAGGGTTGGCCATGAGACTGGGGTTCCCGCTCGCCTTAACGGTGTTGCTTGCCGCCGGTATCTCTTGTACAACACCAAAGAGCGTTGCTCCTCTCTTAGCCATATCCCCTGCAACGGAACACAGTCTCAGCATCCGGGTGGCTGAAGCCGCGGCCAACGATTACTCCGACACGGCGGCAGGAAAGCAAGGCTCGGTTAGCTCGATCGCGGAGTTTGATATTTTCAAGTCGTTTTACCGAGATGATGTGGCAGTACGCTACCGGATCAATGCAAAGCCTCGAGAGTTTATCGGTTACCGGGTGACCGCCACGCTGTTTGCGGAACGTCTTTCAGGGAATCCTTTGGCTACAAAACAGTTGAGCTTGCTCAAGAGTGGTGAAGGGGAACTCCGATTTGATACGTCCGGGTTGGCGTTCGGCGACTACACGGTACTCATAGAGTTGCACGACAGGAAGGGCAACCTTGTGGCTGGCAGAGACCTTGCATTCCCGATTCTACGAAGGCCCGTCGCTGGCCGGCTCGTGGATGTTGATGCCCAGAACTTCATCCGTATAAAGGGCAAGCGTGTATTTCCTATTGGCATTTATTCTGTACCCGGTTCTGAGAAGTGCCTTAAGGACCTTGGCATTGATGGTTTTTCTGTCATCCAATCTCCAACCTTTCCGCCGGGTGCAATGAAGGAATTCTTGGACAAGGCACACGAATGTGGCTTAAAGGTGTGGGTATCTCTGGGCGAGGTCCTGGATTTCTCGAAGGATGCTGAAGAAAAGAAAAGGACGCTTTCCGAACTCGTGTCTCAGGTAGGAAATCACCCTGCCCTTCTCATGTGGGAAAGCATTGATGAGGCCGCCTGGGGCAATAGAAACGCCGACGGGTTGTATGAGGGCTACAAATTCCTGAGGGCTCTGGATCAGAATCACCCCGTCTGGACGAATCACGCGCCACGGAATCTCATCTCCACACTGGCGCACTATAACCGGGCAACGGACGTCGCAGGCTGCGACATTTATCCGGTGCCGGAGCCACAGGCGCACTCGGATTTGCCTGACAAAACCATCCATGTGGTCGGCGATGAGGCAGACAAGTCTGTCTCAAGCGTAAACGGTGACAAACCAATCATCATGGTCCTTCAAGGCTTTGGATGGGCAGAGCTTTCTCCGCAACCCGGCAGGAAGCAGGATACGATTTTGCCCACATTTGAGGAATCAAGGTTCATGGCTTATGACGCGATTCTTCACGGAGCGCTGGGAATCAATTACTGGGGCACGGCACATACTAAGAAGTCGTCAAGGTTCTACCGTGAATTGAGGTCGCTGGTCAGCGAACTCGCCGCGATGGAACCAGTGCTCACAGCCGACATCGTGACCGGAATAAAGGCCGGCAAGGTCGGTTCCCCGGGGAACGCCGTCCAAATGATGCGGCGAACTCTATCTGGCATAATGTTCATCATCGCAATCAACACGCAAAATGAGGACCATCGAGCAGAGTTCACTCTTCCTGAAGTATCCGCCAAGGAGCTGCGCGTTTTATTTGAACGCCGAACGGTGACCCTCCGTGGAGGCAAATTCACGGACGAATTCACTCCTTACGCCGTGCACATCTATACTGACGACCCTATTTTCAATCCAGAGCGCAAGGAATTCAGCGCCGAACTCATGCGGCCGCCAGAGGCTGAGATGGCACTCATAGAGCCAGGAAACTTAGTTGAGAATCCATCCTTTGAGGTAGATTCAGATGGCGACCTTGTGCCTGACACGTGGGCTGCCAACTATCCATTAACAATGCAGATTTCAGAGCACGAAGCCCATTCGGGAAAGCGAAGCCTTATGCTCGTCAGTAACTTCAGAGACTTTGCACCATTGGCAGTTGAGCACGGCATCGATGGCATAAAAGCAGACCGCGACTACATTTTATCAGCCTGGGTGAAGACTGATCCGCCGGGCCTGGACTTCAGAATTTATGTTGAGTGGACAATAGGCGACCGATGGTACGGTGGAGTTCTGCCATGGACTCGTGGCACCCAAGAGTGGCAGCTAGCTCAGTCGGATTTCAAAGCTGCCCCGGACCCTGCCGGAGGCTTGTACGCTGTGGTACAAATCAGAGGAAAAGGGAGAGGTTGGTTTGACGATGTCTCAATGCGGGAGCGTTGAGGAACCTCTAGCCTGAATTATGCACGCGTTTACTGAAAAAAGAGTGCCATCGCCCTCGGGAGTTGTGGTATTAAAGGGTTTGAGCACCAATCCTCACCACACTTCAAGGAGGAGCGATGGCTACAGACTGTTGCACACAATTGGCCTTCGGTTTTCAACCAAAAATAGTCATGGATTTTCGGGTAGGGCTCAAGATCCAGAAGATTCCAGCCCGGGCTGGTACTAAGAATGGGGGAAGGTCAGCACTACACTACAGTCCACGAAGCACATTCAGTCCGACCTGTTTAGGTCCAGAAACAAGGCAAATGTCTCTTGGCTTTTCTGTTTGGTGGACAAATATTCGGGACCTGTTTCAAATCTGGTGTCAATGTGGAGTGCCGTTCGGTTCAAAATGTAGTCGCCTGTCCGGCATGTATTGAAAGCAGGCGCGAATCGAGACTTGACAGGAAGAATTGGAGTAGTTGATGCGTGATGCAGCATATGTGCATCGTAGAAAGCAGGTGAAGGGAAGGATCCGTCTCGCGATACCACTCTTTGTTATTCTGGAAGTGCTCATCCTGCTTTGCTATTTTTTTCTAGACCAGGGTCCTAAACTTCTGATCCTTGCTTTTTCAATGCCTGCAATTGTTTGTCTTCTGGTGATTTCTGTTCTTTGGCCATGGACTGTGCTTGGGGCCTCTTTGGTGACTATCGGCCTTCTCTTCCCGATTTCCTTTGGTCTGTCGGGCAAGACCTTTCTCATATGCTGGAGCGATATTTTTCTAGCCGTGGTCTCAGCAGGACTCTTTGTTGGAAGGGCGATTGAAAAGAAGATGGATCTCAGACTAGGTCCACTCGAACTTTCGCTTGCACTTTTTGTTCTGGCAGGCGTTATGAGTCTCGGTGTCTCAGGTGACATTCTTCATTCGCTCGGTGGAATATTGAGGTGGGTTATAATTTTCGTTTTTTTCGTGGTCACAACCGAGACTGCAACGAGGCTGAAAGAGCCATTAACCCTTCTCTACTTGGTCCCGATCTTTGGGACTATTGTTTCTCTCGAGTTCATTGTTGAGTTCCTGACCATGAGGCTCTCGCTTGTAGAGATTGCCGGCGGCAGGGGCGCTCTCGGCCTCTCCTGGGCTCGCTCAAACTACCTCGCAGCCATTCTTGCGCTTTCACTTCTTGTAACAATAACACTGCTCCTGTATCGGAAAGGAAGAATGAGATTCACTCTTTTCCTTTCAGTCATAGTCATGCTTGTTGCCCTTGTGTTGACCACGTCAAGAGGTGGTCTAGTCACGTTTGCGATTGGGCTGGCTTTCTTGATGCTTAGGGCGGGGAGAAGAGGTGTCTCTTTCCTCGTGGTCATGCTTCCTTTCGCCTTTGCCATTGGGCAGAGCTTTGTCTTCAAATACACACTTCTTAGATTTGCTGGCGTTACAAAGACCTTTTCTGTTAAGGCTCGCTTCTCAGCATGGCGAGAAGCTCTTGAGAACTTCCAATTGCATCCAATTTTCGGTGTTGGCTCCGGCCCGGCGAGAGATCCCCACAATCTTCCCTTGGAAGTCGCCTCAAAGATGGGCATCATAGGGCTCGTGGCCGGTGCAGTGCTAGTTGGAGCGATTCTGGTCACGTTGGG
Organism: Candidatus Eisenbacteria bacterium; assembly: GCA_030017955.1. Taxonomy (NCBI): domain Bacteria; phylum Candidatus Eiseniibacteriota; species Candidatus Eiseniibacteriota bacterium. The sequence goes on along the minus strand of JASEGR010000080.1, from coordinate 8,015 downwards.
ACGAGCGAAGCGAGCTCTTGCGACAAAAGATATCCTGTATCATGGATTTTCGGCCGTCGTTCTGGCGGCCGGCATAAATTGTCTCTTCGAGCCTGTTTTCTTTTCTGGCTGGCATTACTCGACCCTCTTCTGGTTCGTGATGGCGGTAGTCTCGGTTCTTCGCCCGGAGCAAGTACACGGGTAAGACAGTGCTCCAGTGTGCGGAGACAAGACACCAGACGATGAACTCATGTCGGACCGCTAACATGTCGCACGGTTCGGGGAAAACATGATACACGAGTCAACTTTCCAGGGGATTATGAATGAACTTATGCAGGCACGTTCTCAAGACAGAAGCTTACTCCAGTTTGGCAACCCGATTAGCGCATCTCAGTACTTAAGGCTCTACCGTCTTGTAGCAAGATACGTCAGGGCGGGGGCCACAGTCCTGGACTGGGGTGTCGGGAATGGCCACTTTTCCTACTTTCTGGTTAGATCCGGGTATAGGACGAGCGGATACGGATTTGAACGGCCACCCCAAGTCTGTAGTGCGTTTGCACCCGGGAGTTATGAATATCGAAGTGGCAACTCTAACGATCCGATCACCCTTCCCTATAGCAGCCAGAGCTTCGATGCCGTGCTCGCCGTTGGGGTTCTCGAACACGTGCGTGAGACGGGTGGTGATGAGCTATCCAGCTTCAAGGAGATTAACCGAATCTTGAAACCCAAAGGAGTGTTCATCTGTTTCCACCTGCCCAACCGTTACAGCTGGATTGAGGCCTCACTGCGCCTGATCAACAGGTGGTCTCATCGGTATCGTTATGCCGCGTCTGACATTTTGTCTCTCGCAAAGAATGCAGACTTTGAAGTGGTGGAGATACAAAGGTATGCGATCTTGCCGCGAAATGTTTGGTGGTGGGGAGTTCCGGGATTGATTCGCGTGTCATTCCGGATGGCAAACCTTTATGGCGCCATTGACAACGCTCTGTCTGCGCTGATATCACCCGTCTGCCAAAACTATCTTTTTGTAGCACAAAAACAGAAACAGCAGTACTGCGCGGTCAAAAGTGGAGGTCCAAGGTAGTCTCAGGAATCAGAACCCGCGGGATTCGATCGCGGAGGTACTGTGCGATCCAGATGTAGATCTCTGGCAATCGCCATAACCGATCTGATATCCGGCGATGGGGGCGTAGTCCAATGATAGATGTCTCGGTGATCATTGTTAATATGAACACGCGGGAGTTGCTGCGGGAAAGCCTCCGGTCTGTTTTTCAAAGCTCTGTCCCGAAGGAAGTCATCGTAGTAGATAACGCGTCAAGCGATGGCAGCGTTGAAATGGTGCAACAAGAGTTCCGCGAGGTGCGATTGATTCGGAACAACATGAACGAACGGTTTGCGAAGCCAAACAACGATGCAATGAAGATCGCGCGGGGTCGCTACATATTTCTTCTGAACAGTGACGCGGCCTTGAAAATCATGGCTCTCGAACTACTTGTCGCTTACATGGACAAGAATCCCAACGTTGGAATGTGCGGGCCGCAGCTGCTCAATCCGGATGGCAGCATTCAACCCTCGTGCAAAGGATTTGTGTCCCTGTGGACCCACGTCTGTGACATATTTCTGCTGGATCGGCTTTTCCCCAATTCTCATGTCTTTGCAGGGAGTGAGATGACTTTTTTTGATCATAATGCAGACCGCGAAGTTGATCACGTGATGGCCGCCGCGGTCATTGTTCGTTCGGAAATCGTAAGAGACATAGGAATGTTTGACGAACGCTTGTCGATCTGTTACAACGACCTCGATTGGTCATACAGAATCAAGAAATCAGGATGGAAAATCATTTTCTACCCGCGAGCACAGGTCGTACATCATTCAGGGCAAACAGTGCGGCCGGTGACCAAGGACTCAGACGTCTTCAGAGAGCAATATGAAAATGTTCTTTATTACTACGAAAAACACTTTGGCAGAATCACAGCTATTTTCTACAGATTGTTCCTGGTTATTGGTTTTGTTCCTCGTATGTTATATTGGCATGGACGTCTGATTGTTGATCGTTCAGACCGTGTCGGGAAGCGGGCACAATCGTCAGTGCGGACATTTATCTTCGCCTTACCCTTGTGGAGAACGGCAAACTCTCACGATAAGGCGACACCCTGATGTTTTGAATGTCGCGTCAAAGAGGGTAATTGTTGAACTCAGTCACGATCATCATTGTGAATTCTAACGGATATCACTATACCCGAAAGGCTCTTGAGGCAGTTTTCCAGCACACGCGGGGATGTGAAATCATAGTCGTCGATAACAATTCAGCGGACGAGAGCCGGGAATTGCTCCCGGTTCAATTCCCACTTGTCAGATTCCTGTTGCTCCACGAGAATCGCAGTTTTGGCGCAGCAAACAATGCCGGCGCGGCTATTGCCACAGGGCAATACCTTTTCTTTTTGAACAATGATACACTGTTGTTCGAAGATACACCTTCCGGGCTTGCCTCGGTTTTGTCGGAGCGCCAATCCGTGGGAATCTGTGGACCAAAACTCGTTAACGATGATGGAACATTTCAACTATCGTTCGGAAACGATCCCTCGATTCTTGAGGAATGGAGAATGCGCGGAGTGCTGCGAAGGATTCATCAACGAGAAGCCAAAGTCCTTGATCGTCTCGAGCGGGAGTACGGGGCCGAAATCAGTGTCGATTGGTTAACCGGAGCGGCACTGATGATCCGAAAAGATCTTTTTCACAGCATTGGCAGATTTGACGAACGCTTCTTCATGTATTTTGAGGATGTTGACCTCTGCTCCCGGGTCAGGGCAAAGGGCTATGAAATACACTATGTCCCAACAACTAAAGTCCTGCATTTCGGTGGCAGGAGTTATGCGAACGACAATGAGAAGATTATGCTCGAATACCGCCGCAGCCAGATGCGTTTCTACAAGAAACACAGAAGCAAGTTGCAGCAGCTTCTTCTTCGCTGCTACCTGTTTGTCAAATTCCTGCTCGGATTAACAATCGGTGTTGTTCGACCCGGCCGTCCACACGGTTTCTACCTGCGATTGATAAGATTAGTGCTCTCTCCCACTTTGATGCACTGAAAGAGAAAATGGATGCTCCTTCGTCCAGTTGGCTTATTGAATCCAAGGTCATAAGGATTTTAGGTTGGATAGTCGTGGCCACAGGCATTCTTTGCAACTCTGCGTCATGCGGAGGGCAAAGCGCCTCACATGATAATGAGTCCCGGCCGATATTCGACGAGAAGACAAACACTATTTACATCCCTCCGCCTGTTCGCGGAAAGTTTGATTGGCACCATAAGGATTACCGCAACTGGTTCGTCGGGGGAGACACAGATTTCGTCCAGGAGGGCAAAGAGATCGTCTGGCATATTAGAAGGGATGGCGGTCTCGGCAGTTGGCTCGCATTTGACAAGAACAAAGATATTACCTGGTCGGCCGACTGTAGGATGAGCATACCGCCCGACGTCAACGGAGAGTGCGGAATCTTTTTCTATCACGAGGAGGCCTACTACGCCCGCCTGCTCACCGTTAGTTCCGCGCAATCGGGTCAGGTGTTTTTGACCGGCCATCATTTTCGGCCGGACAGCAAATTGAGATGGGCCAAACCGGATTCGCGTAAGGATTGGCGAAACAAGTGGGTGAACTTCAGGTTCGAGTGGAAAGCAAAAGAGAAAGAGCTGCGGTTTTACACAAACAACAGGTTGGTTTTTGTTTCTTCGGAATGGAATGTCGTTGACGAACCTCATCCGGTCATGGGGATCTACAATTGGTCAAGAAATGATCAAGCAGAATTCTATGTTAAGAATATCGAAATCAGCAAAGGGGATCTGGGTTGCTGGAGTCTAAGCGCCACAAGGATGAGTGGTAACATGGGCGCAAGGCAGATCATCGCGGAGAACCTCGCGCAGGAGGCTCCTTCCGACGGACCTGGATGGTGGTTTCTCACTGAGAATGCCCTCACTGGTACACTCAAAACGCCGTTCATAGAACTCTGCCCCGAGCGTTCATTTGGAGCCATAAGGATAGAATCCAACTCATCGGCGCGAAATGAAGAGAACGACCTTCGGTTAGTTATTTTGGATGAACATGACCAACCGATTGCTGACGGAGACCTGCCGGGCAACGCAGAAGGATTTGATGTGGCTAACGGACTTTGGTCCAAAGACCTTTCGGGCCTGGCCGGGAAGAAAGCGTTGAGGTTCAAGTTGGTGTTCTCTCGCTCTTCTCCTAAAGCAGCCACCCCAGGACTCTTCTGGCTGGATGTGGACACTCCCACAGGAATCCGAGGCGTTGGAAGGACGGTCCGAGCAGGAGAAAGACGTGAACATAGTCCTTGACGCTCGTACAGCTACTGACCACTTTCCCGGCATAGGACGGTACGTAGTCAGCCTGGCGCATGCTCTGGCAAGCGTTGTGCCGAATCTTTCAGTTCTCCTGCTGCATAATCCCTTAGCTCCTGTGACGCGCATGGCCTTGCCGGATCTCCCGCGCCTCGAAAGTCGCGTGTCTCCATTTTCACTCCGCCAGCAGTGGGTAGTACCGAAGGCCTTGCGATCCATTGATGTTGCCGTCTATCACAGCCCGTATTACCTCTTGCCCTATCGCCCAGGCGTCCCAACTGTGCTCACCTGCTACGACCTTATTCCGCTCGCATATCCAGAGTACTTCAGTGCTGGAAAACGGTTGATATACCGCCTCGCGCACATGCTGGCTCTGAAAAGAGCCGATGCGATTGTGGCTATTTCGGAAGGAACCAAAGCCGACCTTATCCGGTACTTTCATGTTGCGCCGCAGCGGATTTTTGTCACGCCTTTGGCAGCCGGGGCGCACTTCACGCCTCAGCCTCCGGAACGTACCATTGCAGTTAAAGAAAAGTACGGCTTGCCCGAAGAATACGTACTGTACTTTGGCAGCAATAAGCCTCACAAGAATCTTGTACGGCTCGTAAAGGCATTCGCTGAATCGAAAATAGGTGGCCCGTCATCAAATGTCAGCCTGGTGATTGCAGGACACTGGGATGAGCGCTATCCACAGGCAAAAGAGACAGCAATGCTCCTGCACATTGAGGATCGCGTGATCTTCCTGGCAGACGTATCAGAGAATGATCTTCCTGTTTTGTACGGCGGAGCAAGGCTCTTCGTGTTCCCGTCATTGTATGAAGGTTTTGGACTTCCGGTGCTAGAGGCTATGGCCTGCGGTACGCCTGTAGTGTGTTCCAACACGTCCAGCCTGCCCGAAGTAGCAGGAGACGCTGCCCTGCTGGTGAACCCGCTCGACGTGAACGGCCTGGTTGGGGCAATAAATCGGGTTCTTTCAGATGACGGGCTGCAGAAGGAGATGGTTGAAAAGGGGTTCAATCAAGCAAGGAGATTCTCTTGGGAACGAACAGCACGGGAGACGGTTTCCGTCTACGAGCGGGTAGTCGCAGGAAAGCTATGAAGGTGCTCCATGTATATAAGGATTACTTTCCTGTCCTCGGCGGCATCGAGAACCATCTGCGTCTTCTGGCCGAGGAGCAGGCTCGCCTGGGGATGGAAGTGACTGTGCTGACGACAAATCGCAGCGCACGCACGACGGTGGAGAACATGAACAATGTTCGAGTCGTCAAGGCCGGCCGGGTTGCTACTATCGCCTCCGCGCCAATTAGCCTGAACCTCTTTGTCTGGATGCATCGCCTCGAGGCTGACATCACCCACCTTCACTTCCCCTATCCCATAGGCGAGCTGGCTTACCTGCTAAGCGGACACAACAGAAAGATGGTGATCACCTACCACAGTGACATCGTACGGCAGAAACAGCTCCTGCAGCTATATCGCCCCTTTCTCCGGCGTGTCTTAGCTCGTGCCGCAGCGATTACAGTCTCCAGCCCCAACTACCTCCAGACTTCGCGCTTCTTGCGGCCGCTGGCCGCCAAGTGTTCAGTGGTCCCGTACGGTGTGGAGCTCGACCGTTTCGCTCCCGCAGAGGCTGTCTTAAGCCGCGCCGAAAAGATACGGCGACACTACAAGGGGCCACTTGTCCTCTTCGTCGGGCTTTTGCGGTACTACAAGGGGCTTTCCTTCCTCATCGAGGCGATGCGGCAGGTGGAGGCCAAGCTTTTGGTGGTGGGCGAGGGACCGCAAGGCAAAGAGTGGCAAAACCTAACCCGGCGCCTGGGCCTAGACAGGAGAGTCACCTTTCTGAACCGCGTGAGCGATGACGAACTGCCAGCCTTCTACCATGCCTGTGACGTTTTTGTGCTGCCCTCGACTCACCGCAGCGAGGCTTGGGGGATTGTCCAGATTGAGGCGATGGCTTGCGGCAAGCCAGTGGTGAGCACGGAGCTGGGTACAGGCACGAGCTTTGTCAATATCGACGGCAGCACGGGCCTAGTCGTGCCGCCTCGAGACCCAGCCGCGCTGGCCGACGCCATTAATCGCCTGCTTGTTGATCCGAAGCTACGCCATCGTCTGGGCGAAAACGGCCGGAAGCGAGTGCGCCAGGAGTTCTCTCTCCAGGTCATGGTAGAACGCATTCTGCAAGTTTATCGGGACGTAGCTGCGGCAAGTTGACAACTAGGCTGCAAACGGAGAATCCTGCCATTGGCATTCCTGCCGGCCCGGCCCGGGCAAATGCGCTACCGCATCCTGCCTATCCCAGATCTGGATCTGAGCACTCCCATCGAGAACAGGAACAGAATCGCTCCACCTATGGCGAGCGCAGAGGGGGCTCCAAGGTGCTCAGCCAGCCAACCAGCCTGGAGACTCCCTATTGGCATCATGCCCATGAAAACGAGGGTATAGACACTCATCACCCTTCCTCGCAGTTCGTGGTTGACCGTACCCTGAATAAGGGTATTTCCGACCACAGTCTGGCTCACCATCGCCCAGCCAATCCCGAAGAGAAGAAGGGCAGAAAGCAGATAGTTCTCTGAGAAGGAAAAGATAAATATGAGAACCGGGAACGCCAATGCACCGACAACAAAAATGGCTCCTCTTCTTTTTCCAGCCCTGAGAGATGCAAGGCCCAAAGCTCCCAGAAATGCTCCCAACCCGGTTGAAGACATGAGAAATCCAAACCCTGACGCTCCCTTGTGGAGGACGTCTTTTGCAAAAACAGGCATGAGCATGAGGTAGGGCATGCCAAGGAGACTAGCTGCTGCGACTATGGACACTATTCCGGTGAACTCCCTGTTCTTGCGCAGATACCTGAGACCCTCAAGGAGATCATTCATAAGATTCATGTCGCCGGAGTTCGCACCCCTGAACGGTGTCTTCACCAGACGGAGAGTCGTGATGATTGGAATATAGCTCAAGCCGTTTATCAGGAAACAACCTCCTTCTCCAGCGACAGCGACAAGCAGCCCTGCGATTGCAGGGCCAACCACGCGAGCTGCATTGAAGCTCGTCGAGTTGAGGGCAATCGCGTTGAGGAGGTCGTCTTTCCCAGCAATCTCGGCAACGAAGGATTGCCTTGTTGGAGCGTCGAAGGCATTCACAATCCCCGTGATCAAAGCGAGGATGATCACATGCCAGACCTGGACCCGATTGGAAAAAACCAGGGCGGCAATGGTCAAGGCTACGATCATGAAGGAGGCCTGAGTTGCAACAAGAATCTTTCTCTTTTCGTATCTGTCAGCGATTACCCCTGCCGGGAGAGAAAGAAGAAGCACTGGAAATGAGGCAGCAAAGCCGACGGTTCCAAGGAGGAGGGGTGATTTCGTGAGTCTGAACACAAGCCAGGCCTGTGCCACCGACTGCATCCAGGTGCCGACAAGGGAAAGGAGTTGTCCCGACCAGAAAAGCCTGAAGTTCCGGTGCTTGAGGGCACTGAACGTATCGGCCGGCCTCATGCTGAACGAATCAGCTACAGTTTCAAATAGTCTAATTTTCATCAGGTTTGAAGGGGAATTCCCGTTATAATATACAGACAAGCTCCTAATGGCAAGGAGCCAGGGGGACAGGTTAGTGTTGTCAAACATCTAGAATGTCCTGTTAGGGAAAGTTGAAAACCGGACTATTTAAGGTTCAAAACCGGACTTTTGGG
>JASEGR010000079.1 GCA_030017955.1 Candidatus Eisenbacteria bacterium | reverse complement strand
GATTCCTGCTTCCCTGCCTACCGCAGGCAGGGAAGCAGGAATGACGACTATCGACCACTGAATGAAAATGTCATTCCCGTGAAAACGGGAATCCAAATGGATTTATCTTTTAAAATAGTCTCAAGAATCGCTCAATTTAGGTATTATAAACCAACGATTTGATGGCCGAACCCTGATCGCTATTGCCATCACCCTTCTCTTCTGGGCCTCTGCATTTGCTGGAATTGTCTCTTAATCCCTGGGGGCAGGCGTTCGTAATAAGGCTTTGATTTGATATGAAACCGAAAAGCGTTGGAAAGTTCTGATTCAGACATTACTATCCCTCCATCCAGGCGAAATCCAATTCCATCAATCCCTTCAATTCCTTTCACCTTTCCCTTCCCAATCTTCTCTAAAATAACTGAAAAACGGCTCTTTCCTTTCCCCATAACGGTACAACCGATAAAAGGGCTTCCCCCCTCCGGATCGCAGCTGTAAATGAGATGCCGGGACATCGTTAAATTAATTAAAGAACTTGATTCGGGTTAAACTTCTGATAAATTTTCTCGGCCAGGAATAGAGGCATGAACAGGGTCGGGTAAACAAGAGGCAAAAATTCATCCTTTCCGATCACCAGATAGCCTTCTTCTTTTAAACTGAAGGCAACCTTTTTTAAAACATCGATCTGGGTCTCTTTTGAGAAGTAGGTAAAGGCTAAATTGCGGCAGAAAACCATATCCATCCCTGAAAAGGGTTCCTCCTCAAGAATATTGTGTTTTCTAAATTCCACGCTCTCCCGGATGGCCCAGTCGAGAAAATAATAATGATCCTCATACTTGAAATAATCACTCAAGATTTCTCCAGGAACCTCCTTCACACTACTTTTTTTGTATCTCCCCTCTTCGGCCCTGTGAATGAGATTCTCATTAACCTCCGTAGCTAAAATGGCAAGATGGACTCCGGGATAAACACCTTCAAACCTCCTTTTCCATAACAGAGAGAGGCTGTAAGGTTCTTCGCCGCTGGCACAGCCAATCGACCAGATCTTCAAAACCTTTTTGTCTCTATTTTTCAACACAGTGGGGATGACAGAATTTCCAATAGCTTGAAAAACTTCCCGGTCTCTGAAAAACCTTGAGATGGTGACGGTGAGGGTTTTTAAAAGATGATTTTGTTCTGCAGGATCTGCCTTAATTCTTAATAGATATTCCTCAAGGTTGGAGAGGCCGATCTGGGCTATTCTTCGTTCGATCTTCCTTTTGACACCTCTCCTTTTGAAGGGACGCCACTGAAGGCCAAAAAGGGACGCCGTCTCTTTGAGGAATTCGTCAAAGTCCATGAGCCTTTTCAAAGTCCAACAACATTCTCTTCACCTTAACTCCGTGGCCAAAACCACCCAGTCCACCGTTGCTTTCAATCACTCTGTGACAGGGAATGATTAATGGAGTGGGGTTATTCCCGTTTGCATTTCCAACAGCTCGGAAAGCTTTGGGATGGCCGATAAAGCTGGCAATCTCTTTATAGGATCGTGTCTGGCCATAAGGGATCTTGGTTAGGGCTGACCAGACCTTTTTCTGGAACATCGTCCCTTTCAAATCCAACTGGCAATGAAAACCCCGGCGCTCTCCCTTCAGGTATTTTTTTAATTGAGCAAGACCCTTTTTATTCTTCTGATCATTTTTAACGACCTCTCCGGGAAATTGCTTTTTCAATAGCTTCAAGAAATCCTTCTCTGACTTGAGATAGTCGACCATACAAACACCCCTCTCTGTCGAGGCGACGAAAACCTTTTTCAGCCATGTTGAATTAAACGAAGAATAGTAAATCTTTTCCATTTTCAACCTCCTAATTTTGAAAAAAAATAAACTCTAAGCGGCTCAATTGAACTCGTCGAAATCTCCTGCCAAAGCCTTGGCACCAAAATGATTCAGGGGTAAGTTTTTTAAACAACCCAACTACATTCCCGTCAAGTCTCTGCCAATTATGTCGTTGCTAATACCTTATCACCGAATGACCGATGCCCACTGGTTGTTTGTTACGCCGCCAGCAAATAATGCCCGCTTGCGCTCCGCTGCCATACATATTCATACACCCGATTCGCGACTTCTTCGGTCTCCTCATCGCTGAACAATGGCCGCGGCAGTGCCTCCCAGAGATTGTCAAGGATGAAGACCTTGACCTCGGCTTGGGTGGCAGTGTTCTGCGTCCAGTCGTGCATTGGCTGGAGCAGCTCTCGCAGGGACGCAAGGAATGCCTTGCTTGCTTGCTTCAACCGCTCCCGATCGGCCTTGCTGATCTTCTCCTTGAAGAGGAGGTCGAACAGGGCCAGTTCGTCGTCGCTGAGCCCCTCTTCGGCAGCACGCCGTTGCTCGGCATCAAGACTGTTGGCCAGATCGACCAGCTTTGCGAAGGTCTCTTCGACTGTTACGCGATCTTTCTCGCGGTTGTAGTCCGCGATGATCTCCTGGTACTTCTTGTAGTAGTCCATCCGCATAGGGTTGCATCCGAGCATTTGCGCCAGCTTTTTCTCGACGACTTCTCGGATGTCCTGCAGGGCGGTATGTTTGCGCCGCACCTTTTTGGCAAACTCGTCTCGTAGCTTCGCGAAGTCAATCTGGCTCAAGTCCACCTTCAGCCCCTCGGCGTGGTCTTCGCCGGGCGCCCGCGCCCGAATTGCTTCGTTGACGATCCTGTGCTGTTCCTTGAGCACCTCGGTGACATCCGCAGTGTCGCGCTTTTCCTCAAGCTTCTTGTAGGTGGCCTCGATGTTGTCGTGGCGCTCCGCGTAGGCGAAAGCGCTCGGCTCCATGAGCAGCGCCTTGAAGCGGACGAACACCTGCCGCGCCATGATCTCGAAGCGGCGCTTCGCCTCGTCCGAAGTGTAAAGCACGTCCACAGCATCCCGTAGCGCTTCGATCCGCATAAACCCGGTCGCACCGCGGAGCCGGTCCGGATCGAACCCTAAAACCCGGAGGTGCTTTTCCGCCGCCTCGATGGCCTGAATCAGGGCCACCACCAGTTCCTCGATGGGGGCCACGATGTTGCCATCTCCCCCTCCTTCTTCCTCATCTCCAAGAGCGTATTGCGCCAGCGCCTCCCGCAGGCTCTTGAGCATGCCGTTGTAGTCAACGATGACCCCGCAGTCCTTGCCCGGATAGACACGGTTGGGACGCGCAATGGCCTGCATCAGGCTGTGGGCCTTCATCGGTTTGTCGATGTAGAGTGTCGCCAGACACTCCACGTCGAAGCCGGTCAGCCACATGGCACACACGATGGCGATGCGGAAAGGATGCTGCGGGTCTTTGAAGGCGTCTTCCACGTCAACTCGCTTCCCGTCTGGCGTCTGGAAACCGGTCTTCATCACCACGCGGTGAGGGATGATATCGACGCCCCAGCGCTGAAAATCGCGGACTTCGTTCTGGGCTTCGCTGATGATGATCTCGATGATGGTGCTTTCCATCCACTCCGCCTGCCCACACAGGAATTCGAGCTCCTTGCCGAGACGCTCTTGCGCGTCCGGATCGGCGGTACCGGCCAACTCCGCTTCCTTCACCAGGATGAGCGCTTTCACTTGGGCGAGCTTGGACTGCCAGCGCGGCTCAATGCGCTGGAACATCCGGCCGCAAGTAATCTTGTCAATACACACGAGCATAGACTTCCCGGTCTGCCAGCGGGTGGAGCAGTGCTCAACGAAGTCATCAGCCAGATTGTCGAGACGATCGTCGGCAGTAATGACCTCGTAGTCCTTCCCGAGAAGGCTTTCCAGCAGGGCAGTTTGATCGGGGTCGAGGTCGGCCTTCTCGACCGCCTCGGCGATCCGGTCGTTCAGGTCGAGACGGGCGATCCCCAGTTTCTCGCCCCGGTTTTCGTAGATCAGCTTAACGGTGGACTGGTCTTCCTCAGAGCGCTTAAAGTCGTATCGTGAAATGTAGTCGCCGAAGATGCGCCGCGTCAGTTCGTCATGTTTAAAGAGCGGCGTCCCGGTGAACCCGATGAACGCCGCATTGGGCAGCGCGAGACGCATGTTCCGCGCGAACTTGCCCGCCTGGGTCCGGTGCGCCTCGTCCGAGATCACGATGATGTCGTCGCGCTCGCTGTAAGGCTCTGCGACCGGCTGATTGAACTTGTGGATGAGGCTGAAGACGAAGCGATGATTCCCGCGCAGGATAAACTGAAGCTCCTTGCCCGAACCGGCCCGCGGGGTCTTCTCGTCCGTGACGCCACAACCGATAAACGTGCGCCAGATCTGGTCATCCAGATCATCCCGGTCGGTCATTAACAGGAAGGTGAAGTTACCAGGGACAACCCGGCGCACCTTCTCGGCGAAAAACGCCATCGAGTAAGACTTGCCGCTGCCCTGCGTGTGCCAGAAAACCCCAAGCCGGCCCAGATCGGGATGCGCCCGCTTTACCAGGAGCAACTGATAGTTCCCGGCGCGGTCCGAAGGGACTGGTGCGCCGTAGACGGAGTCCCGTTCCGGGCCATCGGCAGCCAGGAGCAGCTCCGGTGTTGGCACGTATTCGATCAGTCGCTCTCCCGGTGGAAACTGCCCTTTCAGTTCCTCTTGACGCAGCACAGAGGCGACCGCGTTGTTCACGCCGAGCACCTGATGGTTGCGGGCCACGATCTTGCGCGTTCCCCCGGCCCGGCTGTCGTCAAACAGGATGAAGTTCTCGATGAAATCGAGCAGCCGCTCCTTGGCAAGCATGCCGTCCAGCAGCGCCTCGGCATCGACACGTCCCTTGTCCTTCTCCGAGTTGCGCTTCCACTCGACGAAGTGCTCCCACTTGCTCGTGATCGAGCCGTAGCGGGCCTGGTCGCCGTTGCTCACCACGAGCAAGGCGTTGTGGTGGAAGGCCTGAGCGATGCTGTGCTCACCCAGGTAATCGGTGAGGTTGTTGTCGAAGGCGGCGCGGATATTCCGATAGACTGCCTTCAACTCGATGAAGACCAGGGGCAGGCCGTTTACAAAACAGACAAGGTCCGCCCGCCGGTTGTAATGAGGCACCCGCACGCCCTGGATCTTCAGTTCCCGCACGGCGAGGAAGCTATTGTTTAGCTTGCCGTCCGGACCCGTGCCGTTACTGAAGTCTATCACACGCGCCAGCGCGTGCCTCGTTTCACCCTTAGCATCGCGCCACTCGACCGGCACACCGCCCCGGATGAAGCCGTAGTACTCCCGGTTGTGCTGCAAGAGCGAACGAGCAAAGTCGATGCGCGTCAGCTTTTCGATGGCCTGCTCCCGCGCCGATACAGGCAGGTCCCGGTTGAGCCGCTCCAGCGCCGCCCGCAGATCCCGCACCAGCACCACATCCCGCTCTGATGAGCGTCCCAATGTGCCCTGCGACCCGAACGTCTCCGTATTGTAGGCGTAGACGTTTTCCCACCCGAGCACTTTCTCCAAATGCTCGGCAAAGGTTCTCTGGACTAGGCGGTCTTCGCTATTGATGTCGGTAATCATGGCTGTTCACCGGACCATAGCCGCCACAGCGGCCACGATCTTGAAGGCGCGATCGAGATTGAATTCCGCGAAATCTTTATCGCGCAATACGGGTTTCAAACGAGACTCAAGTTGTTGGCGAAGGGCTCTCAGGCGCTCTCCAGAAACATCAACCGGGTCATTTCCGGGGACGTCCAGCTTATGGCGGATCAACTGGATAAAAGCGGGGTCCTGGGGATGAAAATCCAGCCTGCGTATGGCGTAGTCGATGTCAAAAAAGTCCCGGATGGCCGCCTCGCGCCGCGATAAGGCGGCGCGAAACTTCTCGGCCAGGGCTTCTGTCTTCGAAATGCTCCTCACGGAAACCGGAAGCACGAGCGGCTTGCCGGACACCGGGTTAAGCATGATCGTTCGCGCGGGACTGTTCACCACGGGCATCAACAAAGGTTCTCGAAGGCCAACTTCGATCTTGATGGTCTCCTCCTGCCGACGGATCAGTGAAGAATACCCGACAACCGCAATGTACTGGGTGGAGTTGTTTGCCCCCTGCAGCGGATCGACGAGGCGAAATCCGGGAAGCCGTTCCGGCAACAGCGCCACAGCTTTCTTCACCCCGGCCGCCAGCTTGCTTCGCTGAGAACGGGTCGAGTTTACTGGCACGGGGATGACAAAGTCCAGATCCTCGCTGAGCCGGTAGAAATCCGCATGCACCTTGGCCAGGCACGTTCCGCCCTTAAATACCAACCCGTCGCTTGCCTCCGAGAGGTATTCGAGCAGCACTGTGCAGGAGTAATCCTTCTCAACAAGTCGTGGCGCGAACGTTGTCACCCGCGAGGTAAACCTCACCGCCGACCGAAAGTAATCAGGGTCTTCCCGCAGGCGTACAACTTGAAGGTCAGGCTTGCTCATTCAACACCACGCCCCAGCGGCGGTTGACGATTCCCCGCTTGGGTTGCGTGGGAATCCACGGAATTAGGGCACTCGTAGGCCTCAGCACCCGCTCCAGCTTTCGCAGCAGCGTTTCCGACACGTTTTCACGTTCCAGCAATGCTCCCAACCGGCGGATCGTGCCTATATCACCGTAGCGCAACGTGGATTTTACCAACGCCGCCGCACCCACCCGTCCGACCTTCAACTCCTGGCGAATCCACCCGTAGCTGCGCGGGATGCCGTTAAATCGCGACCAGTCATATACCGCGTCCACCAGCGACCGCGTCCGCGATGAGTACACCGCTTTCTCCCCCTCCGCCACCGGGACCTCCTCGGTGTCGCCCAGCCTTGCATCGGCCACCTTGATCAAGGTCATGTCCACGGCCCCCACCCGGCGGTCACCCGAAAGTTGGTCATTGTAGGCATAGACCCGATTGGGAATCTGGTCGTCGAACCCGTAAAAGCTGAAAGCACTCGGGCCACAAATCTGGTAGCGTCCCTTCCTATCGTCCATCAGCGCATTCAACGCCTCCTCCTCGGTCGGCGTCCATGCCCCGCCCAGGGGCAGGCGCAACGGTACAAGATACAGGCCCTGCCGAACCCGCGCGATCAGCCCACCGCGCGCCAGGCGGCTCAACAGTTTCCGCTCCTGATCCGGCGAGAGGCGCAGCACCGAAGCCGCCAGATCACCGGTCCGCACCATCCGCATCTGTCGCATCTGGACATATGCAAAGAATTGCGTTTCTATCCTTCCAAGCTTCTCTTTCATGGTGGTATTCTATTATGGGGATAATACTTTGTCAAGGCATTTGCAAGAAATACAATACTCAACGCCCTTCGTACGAGAAGGATGGCAAGGACGTGCATCCATCACGGCTCGCACGAATAGTTTTGCCCAACACCACATGCCGCTCGGACGCCCGTCCCAGCATCCCCTGCGGGCCGAACGTCTCGTTGTTGTAGGCGTAGACGCTTTCCCATCCAAGCACCTTTTCGAGATGCTCGGCGAAGGTTCGTTGGACCAAGCGGTCTTCGCTGTTGATGTCGGTGATGGCCATAGCTTCTTCTATTCGTCTCCTTTTGACAGGAGGTTAGCCTGCAAATATCTTATGAACCCTACCGCCGAAGTCAGAATTACCGCAAAGACACGTTGTTGTCCCTCGTCCGCAATCTGAAGGTCTGCGATAAGCTTGTCGTAGTTGCTTCCTTTACGGTGAGCTGCTGATTTCGAACGAAGATCCTGGAGAACTCGGAGGAAATTTATATGCGGCTCGAAATCCATAAATCCCCGTTCCGAAAAAAACTTCTCCAGTTTTGTTATTCCCTTGTCGTCGCTACTCAAAGTAGACAACCCTTTGGTTATCTCTTTTTCATTGAGTGAATCAACAAGTACCTTGGTGAGAGCGAGTAACTGAGAATCGAACTCGGCCTGAGCGTCCTTTGAGAGTAAGTGCAATCCAGTGAAGAAATGCTGATCATCCGGATGGAGAGGCAAGAAGAAGTCCCACCCTTTCGTTTCTCGAAAGTCGTGGTTGAATCGCTTGTATAGCTGCTTGAATACCAGATCCGGTCGAACCGGATCAGTAAACTCAGCCATGAATGCGCGCTTGAAGTTCGTCTTGCTGATCTTTCGCCCTTCAGGCGGGATGTTGAAACTGAGCCAGTAGTTCCTCTCGCTCTCCAAAAGATCACTGCCGAGGTCTCCCAGCCATACCACAACATAATCGGCATGGTCGTTGTCCATGCGGAGTCCCCATAACCCACCACACCGAAGATAGCCGTCTTCGACCGAATACTTGCCGGGATCGGTGTAATACTTTGACAAAACCTCTGATCGAAAAAATACAGGAGTCAAGTAATTCGGCGCACCTGGATTCGCTCCGAAGTTGTTGGCCAACCGTTCTGGGTCGCACGTGTGCCGAATAGCCTTTCCCGTCGAGTCTGTCCCGATAACGAATTCCTGGAAGTGTTCTTTATCGGATTCTTCATCAGATGGCATCGGATCTGGCAGGAGATATTTCTTCCCGCCGATGACTAAACCCCAAGTTTCAAACTTCTTCCCGAGCGAGAAATCTGCGGGTACAACAGCTAACGGAAACCGGTAATGGTCTCCCACTTCTTGAGTCCTGGTTTCGGATAATCCGAGTTCCGCCAGCGTGTAGCGGCTGTACCGGAAGCTTTCAACATAGATGGCAAGGGCCATCTGTTTAACTGCGCAGAACTTCTTGAGGAGATCGGTCCGAATCTCCATGAAACTATCTCCAAAGCGTGCTGCATCTGATTCGTCACCGTTTCTGTCAATGTGAATGAAGCGTTTGCGCGTCGGGTCTAGATAGAGGTTGTGGTAGAGGCGGATTTCCTGCGTCAATTCGAGGAAGTCTGGGCGCATGCCATGAAATGATCTCCATATCACGATCGGCTCAATGCCCTCTTCGTTACCGAACGGACAATATCGGTGGGTCTCTCCATCTTCCAGATAGTACGTCCATATCCCAGGGCCGCCATCTGCCGGTCCGATATCCCATCCATTTGACCGTTTAAGAAGCTGCGGAATCGAGTCCGGTGGGACAAACGCCGCGAACCATCGAATACGTTGCTCCTCCGTCTTCAAGGATTTGAAGGCGGGAAACCATGGTGCCGGGATGTCCGGTGAGGTCATAAATGCTCGAATGTCCTGATGCTGGAGCCACTCGATGTGCTTTTGTTTTTCATCAGCGCTCATTGTCATACCGGAATCTCCCCGTTCATCAGGCGTGGCAGCAGCAGGTCGCGCGCCGCGCGAAGCCGTTGGTTTTGAAGCTGCAACACCTCCCCCTGGTCAAACAACGGTTCGATGCATCCGTTGAAATCATGCTGGAGATGCCGTGGCGGGACGAAAATCTCCGCGGCGGCGAGAACTCGTGCATTGGCATTGGGTTGAGCTGCGCCGCCGATGCATGATTGGACGTAGCCTTTGTAGGCATCTGATTCGACGAACACTCCTACAAGCATATTGCTCACTTCGGGCTTAAGCCGCAATCGCACCAGGTACGATGCGAACACAGCTTCAGGATGTCGCTTGTGAAGCCGCTTCGCGTATCCAACTGTCGCACCCGTGCGGGCGATGACGATGTCGCCTTCGACCAAGCGGAACTTGGCCAGACGATCTTCTTCTATTGGACAGTAGGGCACTGAGGTCCAATCAATGACCTTGGGTACAATATCCGTTATTCGTAAAAACTTTGGTCCGATCTCGTCTTGTTGTGCGCTGGCAGTATAACCATAGTCGATCGACTCACAGAGTTCGGAGAGCGGCACCCTCTCCCATCCCTCCGGGACACCGTTGGTGATGCGGGTGTGCTCGTGGCCGGGGAAGCGAAGCCGGACGAACCACTCGCGGTAGAGCTGCCGCGCCCCCACTTCCAGCAACGCCATCCGCCGCCGATTGTTCTCGATCAGGTCATCGTAATTTCTTAGCGTTTCAGCGATGCGATGCTGGGCCTTGAGGGCCGGAATAGTTATCTGCTGCTCTTTCAGAAACTTGAAGTGCCGCGCATAGAAGTAATTCGATAGGTCAACATTTCTTATCGCGTAGAAGAAGTAAGTTGGGTCAAGTTCTAGCGTATTCGGATACAAGAGCTGCGTACCATCTGCTCCGCTCGCGAAAGGAAAGTCCACATATTTAACCACTCGCGTGTGGTCACCGAAGACAGTTATAGGAAGCGGGGTCTCATGCCTAGCCTCGGGGTTATCAGTGTAGCCCACAACCAGGGTTCCGGTTGACTGATCAACGATCGGTGTTTCTCCTACAGGTGTGTACTCACTCTGAAGCACCCTCTGTTTGCGAGAGAACTTCAGCAAAAGATCACCAATACGCTCACGTCTCATATTCCAAGCTCCTTCAATTCCTCTTGAATCTTCCCTGCAATATCCGCCGCTTCATTCATTCCTGTCGCCCTTTCCCCGTCAATTCGGCCTCGATTTCCTCCACGGTCGGTAGGCTTCCTTTATATTCGTCCGGAAGTTTCTTGACGATCTTGGTTTCCCACTCGGCAACACCGATTGGTTTCTTGAAATTGCGAAGGGCGTACTCCACAACCAGTTTGTTTTTCGAACGACACAGGAGAAGCCCGATCGACGGCTTGTCGTCGATATGCCGCAGCAGGTCGTCCACCGCCGAGAGATACATGTTCATAGTGCCGACAAAACCCGGATCGAAAGGGACGGCCTTGAGCTCCACCACGACGTAACATCGGAGTTTCAGGTGATAAAAGAGGAGATCGAGGTAGTAATCGTGGTTCACAAATTCGAGGTGGACCTGCCGCCCGACGAACGCGAAGCCTGCGCCAAGTTCGAGCAGGAATCGTTGGATGTGATCAATGAGGGCCTGTTCAACTTCCCGCTCGCGGCGTGGATCCGCAGTGCCGAGAAAGTCGAACAGGTAGGGGTCCTTAAAAACCTGGGCGGCCATATCCGATTCGGCGGGTGGCAGCGTTGCCTCGAAGTTTGTGATCGCCTTGCCCTGGCGTTCGTGGAGGCAGGCTTCTATCTGGAGTTTAAGTATGTTGTGGGACCAGCCATGCATGGCACTTTGCCGCGCATACCAGAGGCGTTCCTCCGCACTTCCACACTTCTCCAACAGAGCGATATGGTGATACCAGGGTATTTGTGCAAGAACCTCTTGCACAATTGCCCCTTCCGGCCAGGCCGTCGCAAAGGCCCGCATATACTTCAGGTTGCGGGGGGACAGGCCGCGCATATCAGGGAAGGCCTCACGAAGATCCCCCGAAAGACGGTCAATAACCCTGGCACCCCAGCCTTCGCGCTCCTGCCGTTCGAGGATGAGCCCGCCGATGTCCCAGTAGAGCATGACCATGGCCGAATTGGCGGCCATGACCGTTCGTAGGCGTTCCTCCTGAATGCGATGCTTGATTTCACCAAGGGCAGCGGCGTAACCGGCGGGCATTTCGGAAGGCAGTGGGGCCACGGGGAACGAGGTGTCGTCGCGTTTCCGGCCTCGCGTTCGCCGGTCCGGAGTACCAGCGGTTGATGCTACAACAATTTCCGCAGTTTTCGCCAAAGGCTTCTTCTGGACCGGCCTCTTCATATCCCCAGCTCCTCGAATTTCTCCTGAATCTTCGCCGCCAGCACCGCTGCTTCCTTGTTGAGGTCGGCCAGCTCGGTGTGGATGTCGCGGATTGTTTGCTCGAAATCGAAATCCTCATCCTCCTCCGGCGGGGCCACGCCAACATAACGACCGGGCGTGAGGCTCCAGTCGGCTGTTTCGATCTCCTTGCGGTCCACGAGCTTGACCAGCCCGGGCACGGCCTGCAGCTCGGCCTTGGGAAAGCGATCCTGCAGCCACGCCACCTGCCGATGGAAATAAGCGGCGTGCTTGAGTTGCTCCACCGCGGTCTTGCGCTCTTCGTCAAGCTGCTTCACGAGGCGGCGAGCCGCACGCGGTTCGAAATCCGCTTCACCCTCACCCCAGCCCTCTCCCAGAAAGAGAGGGAGATTAATTGCCAGGTCTGTCATGCGGGCGGTAAGCTTGTAGAGCAGGTCCACCTGCTTGATCAGGCCGCGGATCGCCTCGGCAATGGGGTCGAAGGCCTTTCGCGCGGCGCGCTGTGCGGTGTTTTCGCCGGGCAACACTTTGGCGTACTTTGGGCCGAAGGCGCGCAGATTCGCGAGGAGCTTCTCCCGGTCGGTCTCGTACAGCGTGACCGCCTCTCGCAGCTCGATTGCGGCAGCTGCGAGCGGCTGCTTCTTCTCTAAGTCGAGTTCAGCGTGCTTTGCCACTGCATCCGCGAGACAGTCGAAGCACCGG
>JASEGR010000078.1 GCA_030017955.1 Candidatus Eisenbacteria bacterium | reverse complement strand
AAGTGCTGGGGCACCGCATAATAAGTTCGCGAATTTATGTGACACAGCACTAGTGAAGGGCGGGATGACAGGGAGTCTCGCTGCTGATCGCAGGGGCGTGGGTCTGTGATGCGAGTCCATCCTTGGCCGGCCTGCGAAACTCACATTCAACGCCGAATGATTGCTGTCTGACAGAGTCTGTAGAAGATTTTACCTGGGAGGCATGTTGAAAGACGGAAAATATGTAGAGGGGCCGAATGAATTACCCGGTTCTCTGAGCGGATTTCAGAAGTTCCTTCGGTACTGGCTTCCGGCTCTGATTTACATAACCCTGATTTTCTCATTTTCTTCGATACCAAAGCTGCCAATTCCAGCGAAGATTCCGCATATTGACAAGGTGCTTCATTTCCTTGAATACTTCGTCTTTGGTCTCATACTGGGCAGAGGCGTCATGAATTCCTTCACGCTTAGGGGAAGCCTCGCTGCCTGCTCGGTGGCTGTAGGATTGGGTGCGCTGACCGGGGCCGGCGATGAGTATTTCCAACGTTCCGTCCCTGGGAAAGTCTCAAGTGTTTATGACTTCACCGCTGATGTCGTCGGTCTCGTGGTAGCGCAGCTCGTGCTCATCAAGGTGCGGGCCATGTGGCACAAGAGGAAGGGGACAGAGATGTCCCGCCTGGCGTGATGAGTCTACTGAAATCTGATCCAATTTGCCGGCCTTTCTCTCCTGCCGAGCCCGGTAGTCCCTTCATGAAAAGGTTTGCCAGATGAAATTTCAAGCCCAAAGAGGGACAAGAGATATTCTTCCGGAGGAAGCCTCCCGCTGGAGGACACTTGAGAAAGTTGTGAGAGATGTGTCGATGAGGTACGGATATGGCGAGATAAGACTGCCGATTTTTGAAGCCACCGAGCTTTTCTCCAGGGCGATAGGTGAAGAAACTGAAATCGTGAAGAAGGAAATGTACAGCTTCAAGGATAGAGGCGGACGGGAGATTACCCTGCGTCCAGAAGGTACGGCAGGCGTTGTGCGGGCGTTCATCGAACACAAACTCTACAGCAGCTCCAAGGTGACGAGACTCTTCTATTTCGGGCCGATGTTCAGATACGACCGGCCCCAGGCTGGAAGGTTCAGGCAATTTCATCAGTACGGCATGGAGCTTCTTGGGACTTCGGAACCCGAGGCCGACGCCGAGATTATTGAGCTTTCGAGAAGAATACTGACAGGAGCCGGGATTGATGATGCGGAGATTAAGCTCAACAGCGTGGGATGTCCTCTCTGCCGTCCCAACTACAATGAGAGAATCAGGCAGGAGGTTTCCAAGAAGCTGGATAGGTTCTGCGACGAATGCAAGATAAGGTACAGGGACAATCCTCTCCGTATTCTCGATTGCAAGATTGAGACCTGCCGGGGTGAGCTTCGCTCCATGCCGCCGATTCTTGATTTCCTTTGCCATGATTGCAGGGTACATTTTGATGCTGTGAAAGCGAGGCTTTCTCTTCTGGATATTCCCTTTGAGATAGATCCGGGACTCGTGCGGGGTCTTGACTACTACACAAAGACTGCGTTCGAGATTAACCATAGACTTCTCGGTGTACAGTCTGCCATCGGAGGCGGCGGAAGGTACGACAGCCTTGTCAAAGCCTACGGCGGGCCGGACACTCCTGGTGTGGGATACTCCGGGGGCTGCGAAAGAGTCCTGGATGTTTTGGAGGCCCTGGGAAGGCAAGATGCAGAAGCCTCCGGTCTCGAGCTCTTTGTCGTGGCAGCAGGAGAAGGGGCAAGAGAGAAGTGTTTTGTGCTGAGTTCACGTCTGAGAGAGGTCTTTCGAACCGGCGTTGACCTCACGTCATCCAGTCTCCAGTCACAGATGAAGATGGCAGACAAACTGGGCGCCAGATTTGCGGCAATAGTGGGAGAGGATGAGCTGAAATCGGGCACCGCCACCATCCGCAACATGGTCAGCGGAGCTCAAGAGAAGGTATCTGAAGGGAATCTTGTTGAAAGGTTGAAAGATCTGCTGGGGAAACCCCCTCACCCTACCCTCTCCCCTGAGGGAGAGGGTCTATGAAAACAGAGTCGGCGGAGAAACTTGCGACCTCTCCATCTCCCCGAGAGGGAGAGGATCAAGCGGTAAGGATTCGTGGCGGTTCGCACTCATGCGAAAGGTGAAACCCGCTCACCCTTCCCTCTCCCCGAGAGGGAGAGGATCAAGGTGAGGGGACGGAATCGGGAGCCAATGAACGAGAATCCTGCTGGAAGGACTCATAACTGCGGCGAGCTCAGAGCAAAGGATAGCGGCTCAAAAGCTCTTCTTTTCGGCTGGGTCCACGGTATCAGGGACCACGGAGGAGTCATATTCATAGACCTTAGGGACAGGTATGGTCTTACGCAAGTCGTGGTGCATCCTGAGAACGTGAGCAAGGAAACACTTGAGCTTTCCCGTTCTTTCAAGAGCGAATTTGTAGTTCGGGTCGGCGGGATTGTAAAGACAAGGCCGGCTCAGATGATCAATCCGGAGCTTCCGACTGGTGAGATCGAAGTGGTCGCGGATGAAGTGGAGCTTCTCAACCAGTCGAAAACGCCTCCATTTCAGGTTGAAGACCAGGTAGATGTGGGTGAAGAGTTGAGGCTCAAGTTCAGATATCTTGACCTGCGAAAACCTTCTATCAAAGACGTCATCGTATTCAGACACAAGGTTGCGTTTCTTGTGAGAAAGTTTCTTGACGGAAAGAAGTTCCTCGAAATAGAGACACCGATTCTAGTGAGGCCCACACCCGAAGGAGCAAGGGACTATCTTGTCCCCAGCAGGGTGAGTCCCGGGAAATTCTATGCGCTCCCGCAATCACCGCAGCT
The DNA here is from genome assembly GCA_030017955.1 of Candidatus Eisenbacteria bacterium. Classification (NCBI taxonomy): domain Bacteria; phylum Candidatus Eiseniibacteriota; species Candidatus Eiseniibacteriota bacterium. The sequence goes on along the minus strand of JASEGR010000078.1, from coordinate 9,661 downwards.
CTACAAGCAGCTTCTGATGGTTTCCGGATTTGACAGGTACTTTCAGATTGCGCGCTGTCTGAGGGACGAGGACCTCAGAGCTGACAGGCAGCCGGAGCATACGCAGATTGATATCGAGATGAGCTTCGTGACTGTTGACGACGTTTTCTCGCTTGTCGAGGAGATGTTCAAGACAATCTTCGGGGAATTGTTCGGGATTGATCTCAAGACCCCATTCTTGAGACTGAGTTATGCGGATTCGCTCGCGAGATTCGGGACTGACAAGCCGGATATCAGGTTTGGGTACGAAATCTCGGATGTGACCGATGAGATGAAGAGGAGTAGTTTTGAAGCGTTCAAGAAAGTGATTGAGGCCGGTGGTGAGGCAAAGGCGCTCGTATGCAAAGGTGTTGGAAGTCTCTCCAGAAGGGAACTGGATGAGCTCACGGAATTGGTGAAGGCTTCCGGTGGAAAGGGACTTGCCAGTGCCAGAGTCTCCGGTGGAAGTCTCGAAGGGGGAATGAAGAAGTTCGTTACTCCTGACCTTGAGCAAGCCCTTGTTGCAAGATTCGCGCTGGGAGATGGGGACGTGGTGCTCTTCACCGCCGACAAGAGGGAGGCCGCTCTCAAATCCCTGGGAACGGTGAGAAGCGCTCTGGGCAAAAGGGCATTGAAGGAAAGAGAAAAATTTTCTTTTGTCTGGATCAAAGACTTTCCCATTTTCCAGTGGAATGAAGACAGGAAGGCGTGGGAACCCGAACACCATCTATTCTGCATGCCCGACGATGACAGCATTGACCGGATTGAAAAAGATCCTGGCAGCGCGACAGGGAAGATATATGATCTTGTGCTGAACGGAGTCGAGCTTGGCTCCGGAAGCATCCGCGTTCACAACCGGAAACTTCAAGAGAGGATAATGGCGGTGGCAGGAATTTCCAGGGATGAGGCGGAAAAGAGATTTGGATTTCTTCTGGAAGCTCTTGATTACGGGGCTCCGCCGCACGGCGGAATTGCGCTTGGGCTTGACAGAATCGTGATGATAATGACGGGCAGGGAGACAATAAGAGACACGATTGCTTTTCCAAAGACACAGAAAGCAAGCTCGCTTGTCGATGGTTCTCCTGCCGAAGTGGACGAGAAGGAGCTGAACGAGCTCCACATCAGGATTGTCGAATGATTCCAGTGTGCCGTCGCCGAATTGACTCTGCAGAATGCGCGACCTTTCATAAGGCACACTGCCAGGGGGTATGAGGGGGTCGTGGCCGACCCCCTCAGGGGTGACAGTGTAAGGATGCGACGAAGAGGAGCATCATGAAGCGTCAGAGGGGCGATAGCCCCCATGAGAGAGCCGTGTCCTGGAAAAGAGACATATATAAGGAATTTCAGGACACGACTCTGGAGATTCCCTGAATGAAAGAAACTGTACACAAAATAGTAATATCGGACATAGATCCAATCCATCTCCTTGGCCAGAATGACGTGAATCTGCGGCTCATAGAGGACAAGCTTCCCGTGAGAATCGTCCTGAGAGACGGAGTTCTTACTGTGAAAGGTGACGCCCGTGCAGTGGAGAAGGCGGCGCGCGTCATCGGCAATCTTCTTAAGATAGTGAGAGAAGGGAAATCATCGGGCGAGGCGGATGTTCGCTATGTTCTGGACCTGATCGAATCCGGAACAGAGAAGGAGATTTCGGGAGTTGGAAGGAAGTCAATCGCCTACGCCTTGGACAAACAGATAGTCTCCGGAAGGACCGTCGGCCAGATAGAATACCTGGAGGCCATGGAGAAGTACGACATAGTCTTCTCGATAGGCCCGGCAGGCACGGGTAAGACGTATCTTGCGGTCGCTGCCGCGGTTAATGCTCTGAGAGCAAGGAAGGTCGAGAGGATTCTCCTGGTGAGGCCTGCCGTGGAAGCGGGTGAGAGTCTTGGCTTTCTCCCCGGGGATTTCAAGGAGAAAGTGGATCCATACCTGAGACCCATCTATGACGCCATTTCTGATATGATGAGCTACGAAAAAATGAGGAGGTTTGTCGAGCTTGGAGTAATCGAAATCGCTCCTCTTGCTTACATGAGGGGCAGGACGCTCGGAAATGCGTATGCAATTCTTGATGAAGCGCAGAATACGACGGTCGGCCAGATGAAGATGTTTCTCACCAGGCTTGGTGAGAACTCCAAAGCAGTAATAACCGGGGACATAACCCAGATCGACCTTGCAAACGGAATCCAGTCCGGTCTTGTCGAGGCTCAGACCATTTTATCCGGGATCAACGACGTCAGGTTTGTATATCTCACCGAAAGGGATGTGGTGAGACATAGACTTGTAAAGGACATAATAAAGGCTTTTGATGAATACGGCAGAAGCAAGGAGACTGGAGGAATAGGTGGGAAGGCTTAGGTTCCGGAAGAAGGCAAGTCCGGTTCTGAAGATGAAGAGAAGAGAACAGCTTATAAAGAAGGCACAGAATTTCTTTATTAAACTCCTCATCCTCACCTGTTTTGCAGGGGTATCGTACCTGTTGTTTCCAACATCAAGGGCGATTATCACGCCGGAGCTGAGGGAAGGCGCAGTATCCAAAGAGCGCGTTATCGCGCCTTTCGATTTCCAGATATTGAAGAGAGCAGATGAACTTTCGGGGGAGCGGGAAGAACTGAAGTCAAGGGTTCCTCCTGTGCTCAGGTTCGACGAGAGCGTCGGTCCTGCTCAGATGGCCCGGTTCCTTGCGTTCGAAAAGAAGGTACTGGGCATAGCGGGAAACGCTTCTATCGGCGAAGCTGAGAAGCTGAGAAGATTAGGCGGCCTTGAGGTGAGTCTCGGCAGCACAGCCAGGGCAGAACTTCTCAAAGACGGCCAGAGAGAACGTATCCTGTCCTATTCCAGGAAATCCCTGGGAGAATTGTTTGAGACTGGACTCGTTGATGAAGCAAGTGAAAGAGAGATAGAAGATCGCCCGCTTCTGACAATAATCCGGGCGAATGGAGAGTCCGCGAGGGAGGAGCAGGAACTCCTCTCAATTATCTCGCTAAGGGAATCTCTCTCTGCTCGGACGAAGGGTGTGATGCAACGCGGCGATGCCGAGACGCGGGCTGCGATCGATATCGTTCTTGCGTTTGCCTTCCCGAATCTGAGATACGACAAACAGGAGACACTGAGACGGCAGGAAGATGCTGTCAAAGTCATCAGCCCCTACAAGGGAATGGTTCTGAAGGATGAAAGAATAGTCGACAGCAACGAGAGAATCACCCGCGAGCATGTTGATAAGCTTAGGTCGCTTCGGGTCGCAAGGAGAGAACGTTCGCTTGCGATGGGAAGATGGCACGAGCTTCAGCCTGCGCTGGGGAGGCTCTTCTTCCTCGTCATGATTGCGATTATTTTCGGAGCCTACCTGAAGCTGCACTACAGGGACCTTTTCAGGGACAACAGGATCCTTCTCCTTGTTCTCGTCGTCGTGCTTGTCGTACTCGGAATCTCGGCTCTCCTCGCGAGCTTCTCAAGGACATCCGAGTACCTCATACCGGTCTCTTTTGCCGGCCTTGTTCTCACAATTCTCATCAGTGACAGATTCGCCATTTCCGTGACGATATTCCTCACGCTTCTCATCGCGCCTTTGGCGGGGTTTGGGCTTTCCTTTGTTGTGATGACGCTCGCGGGTGGAGTTTCTGCAATTTATTCAGTACTGCGGCTGAGAGAGAGACGGCAGTTCTACAGGGCCGTTCTATTTATCTCTGCCGGCTATCTGGCAGCAATCGCGACTCTCGGATTCATAAACTTTGTTCCGGGCAGGACCATCCTGAACGAATGCGGATGGGCTATGCTGAACGGAATCGGCTCGACCATTCTTGCGCTTGTCGCTTTTCCCCTGCTTGAAACGCTCTTTGGACTCACCACGAACATAACTCTTCTTGAGCTTTCAGACCTGAACAGACCGCTGCTGAAGAAACTGATGCTTGAAGCGCCAGGCACCTATCACCACAGCCTTGTCGTGGCCACTCTTGCCGAGTCGGCCAGTGAATCGGTTGGGGCAAACTCCCTTCTTGCCAGGGTTGACTCCTACTACCACGATATTGGAAAGATCGGAAAGGCAGAGTATTTTGTTGAAAACCAGACAGGGGTCCACAGCCCTCACGAGAAGCTTACTCCTGCCATGAGCCGCCTTATCCTCGAATCCCACATAAGGGAAGGGCTCGAGCTGGCAAAGCTCGAGAAGCTCCCTCGCGTAATAACGAAGGCGATACCTGAGCATCACGGCACAACAATCATGTCATTTTTCTTTCAGAAGGCAAAGGAAGCCGACCAGGCAGCGAAAGAAGAAGACTATTCTTACCCGGGGCCCAGGCCCACGATGAAAGAGACAGCGATCGTGATGCTAGCTGATTCTGTTGAAGCAGCCTCCAGGGCCCTTGAAGACCCGACACCTTCCCGGCTCCGTGGTCTAGTGAAAAAAATTGTGGATACCAGGGTATCTGAATCCCAGTTGGATGCGTGCGGTCTTACGTTCACAGAGCTCGCAAAGATAAAGGAGAGTTTTGTATCGGTATTGACCGGGGTTTTTCACGGAAGGATTGCCTACCCAGAGGAGTTTCTTAAGGCTCAGAATGGCAGTGTCCATAGGTAATCTGCAGAGGAAGTTGAATCTAAACAAGACGCTTCTTGAGAAGTTTGTTGATACTATTCTTCTCATGGAAGGACGGAAAGACGAGAGTGTAAGTGTAGTCTATGTCGAAGACGGCTATATGCGGGGCCTTAACAGGAATTTCCGCAGGAGCGACACGACGACGGATGTCCTTGCCTTTGACCTCGCGATAGAGGTGAAGCAGAGAGATGGGAAGACCTACTACAACGATACGCTCGGGGAGGTTTATGTTTCTGCCGACAGAGCCATCTCTCAGGCGAAAGACTATGGCGTAAGCGTTTCTGAAGAGGTTGCAAGGCTTACTGCCCACGGAGTTCTTCATCTCCTCGGATACAGGGATGAGAATCGGAAAGAGCGGACGGCGATGAAACGGCAGGAGGACATACTACTCAGGCAGTTTGGCGACCTTGCTCTCGGTGTGGCAAGAGTCAAGAAAGCCAGATAGGCCGGCAAAATTCGTGAACGAAACGCTTTACTGGGAAATTGCTGGAATAGTCATTCTTCTAGGATTTGCTGCTTTTTTCTCCGGATCCGAAACCGCCTACTTCTCTCTCTCAAGGGCCCAGCTCAAACAGTTCTCCCACGAGAATAAGAGAGCGTCGAAGCTAGTCGTCAGGCTCCTCTCCGACCATCAAAGACTCCTTGCCACCATCCTGGTCGGGAACACGCTTGTGAATGTGACAATCGCTTCTTTGGCGGCACTCGTCTTCGGACGAATTCCAAAGGGAAGCATTGGAGAGATTCCCGGCCTCGTAGTTGAGATGTTGATCGTAGGTCTCCTGATTCTTGTCGTGGGAGAAATCGCCCCCAAGACTTTTGCAGTCTCTCACTCAAGAACATTTGCCCTCGACGCAAGCTATCCGATGGAAGCCATCGTGACGTTTGGGCGGCCTGTGTCTGGCGTTATTCTCAAGCTTATGAGAATGGTGACAAGGTTTTTGAAAGGGGAGACCGGCGAACTGATAACCATAGAAGAGCTGAGGACGGTGCTTGAGCTCGGCGAGAAAGACGGTGCGATCGAGAAGGGTGAAAAGGAAATGATTCGCGGTGTCTTTTCGATGGAAGTCAAATCTGCAAAGGACGTGATGGTTCCGAGGGCAGACATGGTCTGTCTTGATGTCGGGACGAAGCTCTCAGAAGCAATAGAAATAGTGAAAGAAGTGAGGCATTCAAGAATTCCGGTGTTTGAGGGCACGCTTGAGAGAATTGTCGGAGTGCTTCAGGCGAGAGACCTCATCAGGTATCTCTACAAGGATGAACCGGAGACGACGGTTGGCGCAGTGATGAGAGAATGCCATTTTGTCCCAACGGCCAAGAAAATAGACGAACTGTTGAGGGAGCTCCAGAGGGAGAAGGTTCAGATGGCAATCGTCGTGAACGAATATGGAAGGACCGCAGGATTGGTAACGATTGAAGACCTGCTGGAGGAAATTGTTGGTGAGATTCACGACGAGTACGATGAGGAAGAGCCGGCCGTCACCGTTCTGGAAGACGGCTCCTTTCTGGTGAGAGGAAATGTTGAGCTCTCGGATGTCTCAAGGATGCTGGGGCTTGACGTGTCCGATCCCAAAGCCAGGACTGTTGAAGAGTTTATTTCACTTTTCAGACCCGGAGTTCCGGAAGAAGGTGAGGAATTGCTCAGGGGAGGGGCGAGATTCGTTGTTGAGAAAGTCGTCGGGAGGAAGGTCTGGAGCGCAAGAATAGAGAGGGTCAACAAGTGACTGTTCTTGTGGTAGTAGGTGTCATCTTGTGCGCATTTTTCGAAGGGACCGAGATTGCTTTGATTTCTTTGAATAAGGTGAAGGTCAGGCACATGGCCGAAAGTGGAGACCGGAGAGCAAAAGCCATTGTCCGCTTCATCCAAGACCCCAGGAAGTTCCTTGGTACGACACTTGTCGGTGCAAATCTCTCGACAGTCCTTGCGTCAACGCTTTCTACAATATGGTTCATCCGGCATTTCGGAGAGACTGGCGCGGTGATTTCCACGGCGATCGTCACTGTCATCCTGCTTGTCTTCGGTGAGGCTGTCCCAAAGGTTATCGGTAGAGAGCGGGCAAGCACGGTTTCTTTTCGTTCGATAAGGATTCTTGAGTTCTTCCATAGGCTCTTTTTTCCAGTAATTGCCCTGGTGAGTTCAATGAGCGAACGCATTGTCTCGCCGTTCTCAAAAGGAAAGAAGGATGAAAGATTCCTTTTCACAAAGAAAGAGCTCCAGATGCTGCTTAGCGAAAGCGAGTCAGGCGACGCAGTTGGAAGCGACAAACGAAAGATGCTCTCCGGAGTTTTTGAGTTTGGAGAAACAACGCTCGATGAGATAATGGTGCCAAGAACTCAGATTGCCGGGGTCGAGAAGGGAACGAGTGTGAAAGATGCATTGAAGATCGCCCAGCAGGCCAAGCATTCGAGGTTGCCGGTGTATGAAGAAACATTGGACAAGATCCTGGGAGTTGTCCACATTTTCGACCTTTTCGTCGCGTCCTCTCCGAATGAGGCGATTGATGAGCTCGCCAGACCTGTCCTTTTCGTCCCGGAGGCGAAGAAGTGCGACGATCTCCTCAAAGAACTTCAGCAGACCCACGGCCACATGGCGATTGTGCTTGATGAATACGGAGGAACGGCAGGCATTGTTACCGTTGAGGATCTTGTAGAAGAGCTTGTGGGTGAGATAGCTGATGAGGATGAGGCCTCAAGGATTGCAGTAAGGAAGCTTGACGAGTCAACCTATCTGGTTGATGCTCAGCTTGGCATAGATGACCTCAATGATTCACTTGGAATCGCGATTCCTGAAGGTGATTACGAGACCCTCGCCGGATTCATTTTGTCTGAGCTTGGGAGGATCCCTGCGAGGGGCGAGAGGATCAAGGTGGGAAGAGCTTTCATTGAGATCTTGCGCTCGGACAAGAGGAGAATCGGAACGGTCCGGATCAGACTCAAGGAGTAAGAGACTCCTTCTCCCATAGGGGAGAAGGTTGGGATGAGGGGTGAACCAGGGTAGTTTACATTAGTCTTCCTCTCCCGCTTGCGGGAGAGGATTGAGGTGAGGCTAGCAAGAACCCCTTCCATAGTCTTCCTCTCCCGTTTACGGGAGAGGACTGAGGTGAGGGCAAGGTTTTGGCACTGGCGAAAACAGAAGCAATCGTTCTCAAATCAATCAGGCTCCGTGAGACAAGCAAGATCGCCACTCTATATACGTCTGACTATGGCCTTGTCAGTGTCGTTGCCAAAGGTTCGCGGCTCCCGAAAGGGAAGTTTGGTGCAGGCCTGGAGCCCTTTATGCACATTTCGATTGTCTTTTACATGAAAGAGGGACGAGATCTTCAGTTTCTCTCGGAACTGGACGTCATAGAACCATTTCTTCCTCTTCATAGGGACCTCGTGAGGTTCGCTTACGGGAGTGCAGTCGTGGAATTCATATCCTGCGTCGTCCACGGAGAGGAGAAAAATCCTGCGCTCTACGGGCTTCTTCTTGAGACCTTGAAGAGCGTCTCCAAGGCAGAGCATGAATTGCTTTCAGCTCTCCTCTGGATTTTCGAGCTCAAGGCATGCGATATTCTTGGTTACAGACCTGAATTCTCAAGCTGTGTTGCATGCAAGAGTGAAGAGAGGAATCTTGCTTCATTTGCGCCTCTTCTCGGGGGGACAGTTTGCGAAAGATGCCTTTCAAGAGAGCCCAGCGCAATTGACGTGCGTCCCGAAGTTGTGGCATGCATGAGAAAGCTTCAGAAGGCGAGTGTCAGGAGGATTGAACCCTTGAAGGAAGCATCATCCCTGGGAAGAGAAATCACCACGCTTCTTGATTCGTTCCTGGCTCATCATATTGAACGATACAGGGGGTTGAATTCGGCGAGGATGATTCAGACAATCACCCGTGCTGTCCAGGCCTCTTCCCGATGAGGGAGTGGATGGCCACGGAAGACTGAGGTGAGGGTTAGCGAAGTTCGCTTCCCCAATCTTCCTCTCCCCCTTGGGGAGAGGATAGAGGTGAGGGGGAAGACCGGAGCCAAAACATGACTTTTCAGGAAATGCTTCTCAAACTCGAGAGCTACTGGTCGGAATACGGTTGTGTGATTGGTCAACCGTACAGTTCCGAAGTCGGGGCCGGTACCTTCAATCCGTCGACTTTCTTGAGAGCCCTCGGCCCTGAACCCTGGAAGGTTGCCTATGTTGAGCCCTCGAGAAGGCCCAAGGACGGCAGGTATGGTGAGAATCCCAACCGGATGCAGCAGTTCTATCAATACCAGGTTATTGTGAAACCTTCCCCTGATGATATTCTCGATGTTTACTTCAGAAGCCTTGAACACATTGGCATCGAGCCAAGAAAGCACGACGTGAGGCTTGTTGAAGACGATTGGGAATCGCCTACGCTGGGTGCTTGGGGTCTTGGATGGCAGGTATGGCTTGATGGGACCGAGATAACCCAGTTCACCTACTTTCAGCAGGCGGGCGGCCTGGATCTCGACCTGGTATCGGCAGAAATCACGTATGGACTCGAAAGAATAGCGATGATCATTCAGGGCAAGGATAGGGTGACAGAAATCGCGTGGTCCAAGGACGTGAAGTGGGCAGAGATTTTTCTCCAGAACGAAAAGGAATTCTGCATTTTCAATTTCGACGAAGCCGACATCGAGACGCACTTCAAGCTCTTTGAGATCTATGAAAAGGAAGCAGGAAGACTTCTTGACAAGGGGCTTGTTCTTCCCGGGTACGATCATGTCATAAAGTGCTCACATATTTTCAACATGCTTGATGCGCGGGGAGCAATAAGCGTGACCGAAAGAGTGAGCTATATCGGGCGAGTCAGAAAGCTCGCCCGCAAGGCCGCCCTCAAGTATCTCGAAAAACGGAAAGAGCTCGGCTTTCCGTTAATGAAAACTCCCTCCCCCCGGGGGAGAGGGTAGGGTGAGGGGGAGAGGACAGGGTGACTGAGAGGGAAAGAAGCTTTTCCCCTCTCCCCGTTGGGAAGAGGGAAGTGTGGGGGGGAGAAGGTAGGACGACTGAGAGTCAGAGAAGGTTTTCCCCTCTCCCCTTTGGGGAGAGGGTAGGGTGAGG
>JASEGR010000077.1 GCA_030017955.1 Candidatus Eisenbacteria bacterium | reverse complement strand
ATGACGTGACGTCATGCAGCAAGGACCCTTGACACCCACGGTTATGGGTGTCCCCGAATTAAGGTAGACGAGTGTCGTCTTCTGATGATGGTTTTTCCAAACCCGGAATAAGCTCTCTCAGATAGGAGAGCTCTTTTGCTTTCATGAGTTTGAGTACCACGAGCATCGTTACCCCCGCCAGAAGGAAACTCAGAAGAAGAGAAAAAATGCTTGCAAGAAGGCGCTCTCCCCCAAGGGCGCGCGAAAGAATCGACCAGGAGAACCGGGCGACGATTGCCATTGCTGCCGAAGCCAGGAGCATTCTCAGAACAGAGTGGAACAGTCCCCTGAAACCGAACCTCCCGGTCCTCCTTCTGAGACTCCTCATAAGCAGCCCCATGTTGAGAAAAGCGGTCACAGACGTGGAAAGAGCTAGTCCAATGTGCCCCAGCGGTCTCATGAGAATTAGATTCAGCGCAATATTTGTCCCGACCGTGAAGAATCCTATTGTCACAGGCACTCTTGGTGTGCCAAGTGCATAGAAAGCCGGAGCAAGGACCTTCACCGATGAATAACCGAAGAGCCCCAGTGAATAGAAAATAAGCGCATGCGCAGTTTGCGTAGTGTCGAATGGGCCGAATCTGCCGTGCTGGTAGAGAATGGACACTATGGGGGATGAAAGGGAAAGAAAGAGAAAAGTGCAAGGAATAGTGAGGAGGCCGATCAATTCCAGAGAATGAGTGATTGTCTTCTTGAACTCATCTGTTTTCCCTTCCGAAATGTGCCTTGAGATAGAAGGAAGAGTTACCGTTGCAATTGCGACTCCGAAGACTCCTATTGGGAGCTGCATGAGCCTGAATGCGTAGTTGAGCCATGAAACACTCCCCTCCCTCAGGAACGAAGCAATCTGTGTGTTCACGAGGATGTTTACTTGAGTTGCAGCAAGGCCGACAACAGCCGGCCCGGCCAGCACCAGAACACGCCTCAAGCCCGGATCGTTGAGTTCCAGCCCGGCCTTCCACCTGAAGCCTTCCTTGTAGACGAATGGTACTTGGATGAGAAACTGAGCTGCGCCTCCCACCAGAACTCCGACGGCCATCGATGTGACCGGCTCCATGCCAGCCATCGAGAAGAGAGGCGAAAGAAGGATCGCGCCGCCTATCCATCCAAGGTTGAACATGGTCGGGGACAAGGCCGGCACGAAGAACCGGTCAAGCGAGTTCAACACTCCCATCGCGAGTGCGGCCAGCGAAATGAAAAGCAGGAATGGAAACATTATTCTGGTAAGGCCGGCTGTCAGTTCCAGTTTTCCGGGAATTGATGAAAACCCCGGCGCCATGAGTTTCGTGATAAAAGGTGAAAACAGGATACCCAGCAGACAGATCAGAGAGACAATGATCGTGAGGGAATTGAAGATGGAATTCGCAAGACTGAGGGCTTCCTTCTTGCCTTTCTTCGTAAGGTGGTCGCTGAATACCGGGACAAAAGCCGAGGAAAGAGCTCCTTCGGCGAACAAGTCTCTCAGAAGGTTGGGAATCCTGAATGCTACATTGAAAGCATCGGTCGCAAAACCCGCGCCGAAGAATACAGCGACGACTTGCTCCCTGACCAGGCCAAGGACCCGGCTTGTCATCGTGGCGATGCTGACCTTGCCGGCTCTCCGGGCTACGTTCGTTCTCTGCCTGGAACCTGCGTTTTTTGGATCCATGAACTTTCGGGCAGAGTATAAGGGAAATCAGGTTAAGTCAAACGTAAACGAACGCCGGAACATTTCTGGCGGGCTCCACAAGGTCGATGAGGAGTACTGTGCAGCGGGTGGGCCTGGAGATGTCCTTGAACCGACTTTCTGAAAATTTCTGGACTCCCTTCTTGGACGAGCGAGCAGCCCCGAAGGGGACGGATTCGCGGCAGTTGACATGCTCGCTGCCGGAGAATATTCTTTCTCTCTCAAGGGAAAGGAGGGACGGAGCATGGTCAAGGTAACATACTTTGGGCATGCATGTTTTTCCATAACCGACGGAGAAAGCAGCGTCATAATAGATCCATTTCTAACCGGGAATCCTTCTGCTTCAACCTCTCCCGACAAGATAACGGCCGACGCAATTCTTCTGACCCACGGTCATGGCGATCATTTTGGAGATACTGTGGCAATTGCAAAGAGGACTGGTGCGTTCATTATTGCACCGTATGAGCTTGCCATCTACTGCGAACGCAAAGGACTCAAGAGCCATCCGATGCACATAGGCGGCTCGCGACAGTTCCCGTTCGGGAAAGTTAAGCTCACTCCTGCCTGGCACGGCTCGGCGATCATTGGGGACACGATTGAATACACCGGGAGTCCCTGCGGATTCCTGCTTACGATGAATGGAAAGACAATTTACCACAGTGGCGATACCGGTCTCTTCGGGGACATGGAGCTCATCGGAAGACTTCAGAAGATTGATCTTGCGCTCCTTCCGATTGGGGACAATTTTGTCATGGGTGTCGACGATGCGGCAGAGGCTACCAGGATGATAAAGCCCGGGAAAGTTGTTCCCATGCACTACAATACTTTCGATGTGATCAAGGCGGACCCCGAAGAGTTTAGAAAAAAGGTCAAGACGATATGTGAATGCATCATCTTGAAACCTGGAGAAAGCGTCGATGTGTGAGCGGCGTGACCCGGAGGCAGCGCTTTGGGAATAAAACCCGACAGATGGATAAAGAAAATGGCTCTTGAGAAAGCCATGATCACGCCGTTCGTTGAGAAGCAAGTGAGAAAAAACTGCATTTCGTACGGCCTCTCTTCCTATGGATACGATGTCAGAATTGCTGACGAGTTCAAGGTATTCACAAACATAAACACCACCATAGTAGATCCAAAAGATTTCGACCTGCGCTCGTTCGTAAGTTTCAAAGGAGATAGCTGCATAATTCCTCCGAACTCATTCGTCCTTGGAAGGACCGTCGAATATTTCAGGATTCCCAGAAACGTGCTCACGATCTGTCTCGGAAAGAGCACATATGCGCGCTGCGGCATAATCGTGAACGTGACTCCTTTCGAGCCGGAGTGGGAGGGCACGGCCACGCTCGAGGTTTCAAACACGACCCCTCTTCCGGCGAAAATATACGCCAACGAGGGGATTGCTCAAGTGGTTTTCTTCGAGGCTGATGAAGAATGCAGGGTTTCGTACAGAGATAAGCGAGGCAAATATCAAGCGCAAAGAAAAGTCACCCCGCCAAAGCTCTGAGCAACCCAAAATGGACTCCGGGACGGGCTCAAAGGAGCAATCCGAGTGCATCGAAATTCACTTCTCTCCAATGTGTCCGTGGACTTCAAGATGGATTAGAGAAGTCAGGGGATGGATTGAAGAGTCGAATTGTCCGGCTCCCGTGAAACAGGTAAACGCATGGAAGGAGAAAAACCCAAGGAATATCCATGTTTTTGGGGTATTCCTGGGGAACCGTGCGGCGGATTCAGCTCCGCCTAATCGCCAGGAGATTCTCGATCTGCTGGAAAGGGGCAATGTCGGAAAAAGGCAAAATCGTCGTCACGCCTCTGACACTTTCTAACTCGAATGAAGTGGTGGAGCTCTGTCTCTTCTCACATCCTGCCGACCCCGAGCCCCATTTTCAGAGTCAGGATGTGTCAAACGGGAAGAATCTCAAAGCGGAATATCTTTCCGAGGTGCTGCAGCAGGTCCCATCCTGTGGTTTCGTTGCCTACCTTAATGGAAAGGCGATAGGGTTCGTGGAGTTCTATCCCGCGGCGATCACGAGGAGTCTTGGTCTCCAGATTCCAGGAGCCGGCAAAAACTCAGTCGTCATCGGGTGCCTTCACGTATCACCCGGGTTCACGGGAATGGGGGTTGCGAGATCGCTGCTGGAGCATCTGGTAGATCATGGGAAGAAGTTGAAGTGGGACTCTATCTATACCAAGGCGTTTGTAGCCGAGGAGTTCAACTTCAAACCCGATTTTCTCTTCAAGAAATGCGGATTCAGAACCGCAAAGAAGTCCGGTAAGAGTTCTCTGTTGATGAGATACAGGCTCAAGAAGTAAGGGAGTGGTGGGTCATGCGGATAGGAAAAGTGGTCGGAGATGTTGTTTCGACAATTAAGCATAAGCATCTGGTCAACAGGAAAATCCAAATCGTTGAGCTTCTCTCCATGAGCAAAGCTCCAACTGGAAAGACTATTCTTGCGCTCGATACTGTCGACGCGGGTGCCGGCGACGTCGTTTTGTTGGTTGATGAAGGGACATCGGCAGCGCAGATCTTGAGCACAGAGAGGGGGCCAGTCCGCACCCTCATAGTCGGTGTGATTGACTCCGTGAATATCGAGAAGTAGCCCCGCATTCAAGGCCTCACCCTGAGTTGCGTGATACAACCTCCAGTTTGATGGTTTTCCAGTCCTGCCAGGCAATTTCGGAAAACTCTCCTCGCCACAAGGCATCAGAAACACCTAAAGAGTTCCATCCGTCAGTCGAATTGATAACTATAACGAGTCTTGTGCCCGGAGATTCAAACAGGCAAATACTCTGAACAGCGGCTAATGCGATTTTCCCGAAGCAGTTGCACCTTGTTCTGGTGCCAACAAGGAGAGGGATTTCGTCTGTGTGGTGCGTTTCCCCTGCCAGCAAAGAGTGTGACAGATGCAGGTCGAACTTTGAGTGCGAAATGCTCTGGTCAAAGGTACTGGGATTTGCCAAGACTGCATCCGGGAGAGAGCTTAAGACGATCGGAGACCTTGAATCCTTCAGACTGAAACCTGTTCGAAGCAACGGCGACGACCTCATTGCCGTGTACCACGAAAGCTGGAAAAAAGCAAACGGCATACATCTTCATAAATGGTGCTTTTGTCAGCCCTACGTGAGGCTCTTGAGAACAGGAGTCCCGGTTAATCCTGCATCGGTGGACAGGGTAGAGCAGTTGATTGGCCACAAAGCCTTTCCTTGGGTTGCAGCGGTCCTTGTGGCCAGCGGAATTGTGAGACTCGGTTCGACCGGGCTCGAAATAAAGACGCGGCTTTGCCTTCGATGCAACAGACGTTTCCCTGGCTTTCTTGCCGACTGCCCCTCATGCTCTCCTCCTTAGCGGTGAAGAGCCTGAGAAACGGGTCCAGACATGCTTGTTGGCGGCACTTGAGACGCGAAGTTGAGAGGCTCTCTGACGAGGACGGGTATTGACATGAAGACAAGCGAAAATCCAGAGCTGAAAGACGCGGCAGTTTCCGCTGAGGAAATCAGGCAGAGCTGTGATACCCAAACTATAATCAACTCGCTCATGCGGCTCTCACTCGAAGAGATGCCGCTTGAGGAACTCCTGGATCAGGCACTTAGAGCGATCCTCTTGATACCCTGGCTGACTCCCAATATTGGGGGCGGGATATTTCTTGCAGACGAGAGATCTGAGACCCTGGAATTGAAAGCCCAGAGGGGGCTTTCAAAAGAGGTCCAAAGCACATGCAAGCGAATCTCGTTCGGCGAATGCGTTTGCGGGCTGGCAGCGTCCACACGCAAGACGCAGTTTGTCGATCATCTCCACGATCACAATCAGAATTGCGGCCGGGAGGTCTCTCCTCACGGTCATTATTGTGTCCCAATTCTCTCCGGCAAACGAATACTCGGAGTGATGAATATCTACCTGGAAACTGGTCATTGCCAAAACGAGAAAGAAGAAGAATTCCTGAGTGTCATTGCCAATACGCTGGCTGCTGCGATAGTACATAAATGGGGCGAAGGGGAACAATCTCGTCTGCGGACGCGGCTGGGGTCACTATGGAGAATCGCCAGCATGGTTGATGCAGACCTTCAGACTTTGTGCGACCAGATTCTGAGCGAAATAGGCCCCATGACTGAGAGTCAATTCTGCTTCTTTGGATTCCTCAACAAGGACGAAACTACGTTGACAGTTAATTCTTGGTCAAGAGATGTGATGCAAGCATGCCAGGTCCAAGACAAACCGCTTGAGTTTCCAATTGCCACGGCTGGAGTCTGGGCTGATGCAGTTCGAGAGAGGAAAGTCCTCATCATCAATAACTATGATGCGCCTCGTGCCAGCAAGAAAGGGTGTCCAGAGGGACATGTTCCAATTGCAAGGTTGCTCGTAGTTCCGGTTTTCAGCGGAGATCGCATTGCTGTTGTGGCGGCTGTCGCCAACAAGGAAACCGAATACACTGAAGGGGATGCCAAGCAGCTTACTGCCTTCTTAACCAGCGTGCAGCTCATCTTGGACAGGAGGCGGGCACAAGAAGCGCTGGAAGAAGAGCAAAGACTTTTCCTGGGAGGACCGGTAATCGCGTTCAGATTCAGATGGACTCCGAAGGAAGACATGACAATCGAATATATCTCTCCAAATGTGGAACAGTACGGGTTCAAAGTGGAGGATTTTACTAGTGGCAGGATCACGTTTGCTGGTGTAGTGCATCCGGAAGACATGGAAAGAGTGAATTCGGAAATGATGGCACGTATCGAATCCGGAGCATCTTCCTATGAACAAGAATATCGAGTCATCTGCCCGGATGGCAGGATAGTTTGGGTGCATGATTTTAATATCGTTAAGAGGAACGGCGGCGGAGAGGTCACTCATTGCCAAGGATATATGCTGGATATCACGGAACGGAAGAAAGCAGAGAGCGCGCTTCAGGAGTCCCGTCAAATGTATGAAACACTTGTGAGGATGTCCCCTGACGCGGTAATTGTAGTGGAACTGCCGGGGCGCATTGGTTATGTGTCCGAGCGAGTGCTCAAACTGCACGGGTTCGAGAGCGCCGATGAAATTGTAGGAAAGCCGTTTTCAGAACTTGTTGTTCCGGGTGATCGCGAAAAAACAATGGCTCATTTCAAAGAGGTTGTGGCCAATGGATCAGCCTGCGGTTTCACGTGCGATTTTCTTAGAGCAGACGGAAGCAGTTTCACCGGCGAATTGAACTGCTCCGTCATCAACGACGCGCGTGGCAATCCGAAGGCCGTGATCGGGACCGTAAGGGATATCACCTCGCGTCTTGAAATGGAGGAACAGCTCCATCAATCTCAGAAAATGGAGGCAATCGGACAGCTGGCCGGAGGTCTTGCGCATGATTTCAACAACATGCTTACCTCCATGATAGGCCACAGCAAGCTTCTGCTCAACAGCCTGGAAGAAGACAGCCCACTGCGCAGGAATGTTGAGAAAATTGAGGCGGCGAGTGAACGGGCGGCATGGATGACCCGCCAACTCCTGGCCTATAGCAGCAAGCAGATACTTGAGCTACGGGTGCTTGAGCTGAACAGCATCGTGGCCAAGATGGAGCCGCTGTTACGGAGTGTCGTGGGGGAGAACATAGAGATTTCGACGGCCTTTGGATGTGCCGCCTGCCGGGTCAGAGTTGACGTCTCTCAATTTGAACAGATCATCATGAATCTTGCGATCAATGCCCGCGAGGCAATGCCCTTGGGCGGCAAGCTCATTATAGAAACGGCAAGCGTTTATCTCGACGAGACCTATGTCGCTCAACACCACGCGGTGAAACCAGGACAGTATTGCATGCTGGCAGTTAGTGACACCGGATGCGGGATGGATGAGGAGACTCAGTCACATATCTTCGAACCATTCTTCACTACTAGGGACAAGAGCAAAGGAGCTGGACTCGGTCTCGCCACAGTCTATGGGACTGTGAAGCAAAGCGGAGGGGACATTTGGGTCTACAGCAAACCAGGAAAGGGTACGACTTTCAAAATCTATATTCCCCAGGTCAGCGAGAAGGTCGAAGTTCGAGAGGCGGGGGAAACCGGCGCAGAGGCCCACCGCGGTTCAGAGACGATTCTCCTGGTGGAAGACGATGAAAATGTACGGGGACTGGTTTTTGAAATACTCGAGATGAACGGATACAGAGTGCTGCCGGCCTGCAATGGGGCCGAGGCGGTTCTGATTGCAGAGCAGCATGAGGGTCCAATTGATCTGATGGTTACCGACGTGGTGATGCCGGGGATGAGTGGTAAGGAACTGGCTCTGAGTCTTTCCGTTTCCCGTCACGAGATGAAGGTGCTCTACATGTCGGGTTACACTGATGACGCCATTGTTCACCACGGAGTGCTTGACCCTGGGACTGTCTTCCTGCAGAAGCCTTTTACCCCCGACCAGCTGGCGAAGAAAGTGCGCAGGGTTCTCGATGCCGGGAGACGGCAGGCACTTCAACAAGCTTGAAACCCCCCGAAGAGATTTCTTGAGATTTCGTATGCTCTCGTCGGGTGACGCTTATCGGGCAGGCATTCCGAAGCACATGTAACGGAGGATTGTTATGAAACCTCTTAGGGTAAGCATCGGGAAGAAGTTGGGCATCCTTTTCCTCGCCTTCCTGGTGCTCGCGGCCGCAAATCTTGCAGTATTCCTTGTACTTTACAGTGATTTCCGGGATCAGCGGGCCCTTGTTAATGTGGCAGACCGGCAGGGATTACTGTCCCAGCAGATTGCCTATTTCGCCTTCATGGTAAATCTCGGCCATGACGATCACCGTGCGCCTCTCCGCAGAATGGTAAGTGAGTTCGACGGGACACTCGCGGCGCTCGAACATGGCGGGAGGGTTGGGGAGTATGAACTCGGAAAGGCATATCCGTCCATGTCCGGGATCCTTCATGAAGTCAAAGGAGAGTGGAAGAACTACTGGGGCTCTGTGCTGATTGTGACCGAACTGCCACGCGAGAATCCACTTGTGGATTCTGCCCTGAGCTACATACGCGCACATTCCGATCGGATGCTTCTGCTTTCGGAAGAGCTCTCGATTCTTTTCACCCAGGATCCAAGGCACGACTGGGTTCGCATAAGAAACGCAATATTCATTCTTTTTCTTGGCCAGCTTCTGCTCTTTGGCGTTTCTGCCGCTGCAGTCCACTTGAGTATCGTGCGAAGACTTGGCGAGCTCCGGAGCATGAGCCTTAGTCTTGCCGCGGGCGATATGTCTGCCCGCGTCAAAGTGAGCCGGAGCATGCGCTCAAACGATGAAATCGGAGACCTTGCCAGGTCGTTCAATCTGATGGCAGAGAATCTCCAGGGCGCGGTTGCCAAGCCGCAGGAGGCCAAGCCGCTGAAGCCTGAAACGCCGGAGACCGAACCTCGTACGTCCGGCGCCAGCCATCACGATCTCATCCCGGGACAGCTCCGCGAATCGCAGAAGACTGCTGCAGAGATTCCCCGTGGCTCAGAGACAATCCTCCTGGCAGAAGACCCGCCAAAAAGACTTGTGTAAGGACAGCTCGTGATTTATTGTTTATTCTCACTCCTCACGGAAAAAGCGGAACTCTAACCTGTTTATCGCTTCTCTTGCTGAAGAGTCAATCGATTGGGGGGAGACCGTGCTTATTGGCGAGATGGCCTGGGTCGATGTTGAAGAATACCTGAAGAAAGACGACCGAATAATCGTTGTTATTGGAAGCTGCGAGCAGCATGGAAAGCACTTGCCTTTATCCACCGACTCAATCATACCTCTTGAGCTTGCCAAGATAGTTTCCAAGAAGACAGGAGTCCCGGTTCTCCCTCCGCTGAACTTCGGAATGTCGCTTCATCATATGGGATTTCCAGGCACCGTCAGTCTCGCGCCTCAAACGCTCTCGCAGGTATTTACTGAAATCCTCTCAGCACTATTCACTCACGGATTCAGAAGAATAATGGTCCTGAACGGCCACGGCGGGAATATCGCGCCGATGACGTCGGCGCTCTCGGTCCTCTTGAATGAGCAGAAAGAACTGAGCATCAAGGTCTTTAGCTGGTGGACTGATGACGAAGTCAAGAAACTTGAGGTAGAGTTTTTTGGAGAGGCGGATCATCACGCCTCGGCATGCGAGACGTCGGTTGTGGCTTTCCTTAGACCCGAGCTTGTGAGGCTGGACAGGGCGGCCTCGACACGAGAAGTGAAGGGGAGTTTCTATTGTTCAGGTGCTGAATTCAGAGGGAAGTATCCTTTCGGCGCGGTAGGGACCGATCCGGCCCGTGCAAGAAAGGAGTGCGGAGAGAAGGTAGTATCTGCAATTCTCGAAAAATACGTCAGAGAACTCGAGGATTGGCTGCACGAACCCCGGGTGTGAACGTTGTTGACCTTGGACTGGCGTGTGAGGTTAATATTGATGGCGGAAAGAGCGGGTGACGAGGGCATTGCGCGGCGTTACCGAAGTAGTGCCGGCCAGTGAGGCCATTCATATTGGGACTTCCGAGGAGGTAAGATGGCTCTCAGCATCACTGACGAATGCATTGGCTGCGGGGACTGTGAACCGGAGTGCCCCGTCGGAGCAATAAGCGAGGGCGGGTCGGTTTACAGCATTGACCCGGCGATTTGCGATGAATGTGCAGATTACGGCGAATCCTTTCGCTGCGTTGAGGTCTGTCCCGTTGATTGCATAATTCCCCTTGAATCGTAAGATCCTCAAGCCGTAACGCTTTGGCATGACGATGACCATCCGGAGCAAACAGGTGCCCTATGAATGAGAGTGCTTCGACTCCCCAGGAGCATATGACCGAGGAAAAGGTCAGAGAAGCTCTTTCAAGGGTTCTCGACCCGGAACTCGGAAAAGACCTCGTTTCTCTGGGCATGATCAAGGATGTCTCTGTCGACGGGAGCAAGGTCAGTTTCAGCCTCGTCCTTACTACACCTGCCTGCCCGCTTAAATCCCAGCTTGAGCAGTCTGCAAGACATGCAGTCCTGAGCTTACCAGGGGTCAAGGAAGTGATCATGAATGTCACAAGCTCAGTTGTAGGAAGAAGAATTCCAGAGGCCGAGGCGCTCCTTCCCGGCGTGAAGAATATTGTGGCCGTCGCAAGTGGAAAAGGTGGCGTAGGCAAGTCCACTGTTGCAGTGAACATTGCGGTAGCCCTGGCAGAAACCGGAGCACGCGTTGGTCTTCTTGATGCGGACATCTATGGTCCGACAATTCCGCTTCTGATGGGTGTAAACAAGCAGCCGGAAGTCCGCGATGGCAAGCTCATCCCGGTTTTCCATGACGGCATCCATCTTATGTCTCTCGGCTTTCTTCTTTCTGATTCAAGTCCTGTCATATGGAGGGGCCCCCTTGTTGCTGGAGCTGTAAAGCAGCTTCTTGGGGACGTGAGATGGGGTGAGCTTGACTATCTAATCGTTGATTTGCCGCCGGGCACCGGTGATGCGCAGCTTACTCTTGCCCAGTCTGTTCCGCTCACCGGAGTTGTGATAGTCATGACTCCTCAGGACGTTGCACTTGTGATTGCAAGCAAGGCACTGGCAATGTTCAGGAAGATGAATGTGCCTGTTCTGGGCGTTGTCGAAAACATGAGCTACTTCATATGTCCCGAGTGCGGAAAGAGAAGTGATATCTTCAATCACGGCGGAGGAATGGAAGTAAGCAAGAAACTTGGGGTGTCTTTTCTGGGAGAAGTTCCCCTGGAATCAAGTATTTGCGTTGATGGCGATGAGGGGACCCCCACAGTTTCCAGCCACCCCAACTCCCCTCAAGCAGAAGCCTTCAAGAACATCGCATGCGCCACCGCTGCCCAGATCAGCATGCTTGCTTTCCGGGTTACATAGACGTAGGAGGAGTCAAGGAACAGCCTACGAATCAGGCGAATTGCTTGTCTTTTAGCACGTTAGAGCCGCGATGACAGCAGCTTTCTCCCGCCGAATCCACGCGCGACTTGACAGGAGCCGCCTGGAAATGGTATAATTAATGTCGAATCAGTAGGATAGCCCGCTCATTCTGGGGCCGAATTTCCCCCGGAGAGATAGTCCCCCCTGGGTTTCGTCGAAGAAAGGAGTATGCCATGAAACTTGTTGTTGCTTCTATTGTTGCAGCGCTTTTGGCATTCTCGTCGTTACCTGCGTTTGCAGTTCGTGATGGCTGTTATCCGGGCGCCGGTATTGACTGCTACACCGCGAGTTTCTCTTTCATTGTCGCCCCGATTGGGATGCCGGAGTCGGCTGCCGGGCATTCCGGTTCCGGCAGTCCGTCCCAAGATCAACCGTTCCCCGTGGAATTGAGCGGGACACTCGGAATCTTAAGAAGCCCTGGATTCTTTGATCAGGAGGCCGGCAAGTGGGCCGTGAATACCGAGCTTATGTCGCTGGACATGAGCGGCTTTTCCGGAGAAGGAGACGTAATCAGGGCTATACTGGATTACTCCCGGCGTTCATTCGGGACAATCATGGAAATTGAACCTGGCACTTGTTTCCCGGCAGAAAGCTTTTTCGACATATTTTTCGAATTCCAGGTTTATAACCCTTATCAGGGACATTTCACAGTGACATCCGAGGAACCATTCATGTTCTATGCTGTGATCAACGAAGTTCCAATTGAGGTGGGGGCCCAGTTTGGGCTCAGGAATTATCCGTTTCTCTGGTGCTCATGGCTCGAGGGGATGCCGTGTGCTCAGGTGATCAGCGGCGTGCTTACTCTTACAGGCTTGATTGATTGCGAGCCGCTTCCGACAGCCCCGAGCACCTGGGGAAGAGTGAAGGCGATGTACAGGTAATAAATAGTGACAGTCACCTATTTTGATTCAGCATACTGGGAGCCGGATTCAGTTCCGGCTCCTCTTTCATAATAGCGACAGCCGCCTCTTTGTCTGCAGAAACGGGAGGCAGGAATAGGTGACTAGCCTGCTTTATGCATAAACTTACATGAACATGGTATCGAGTGCCACAAGTTA
>JASEGR010000076.1 GCA_030017955.1 Candidatus Eisenbacteria bacterium | reverse complement strand
CTCAGTGGTCAAACCATCTGAACGACGACCTTCATCCAGGTCTGCCTGCTTCACCCAGTTACGAACCGTCTGGGCTGACGGCTCAAACTTCCGGCCCAGGGCCTCTGCACTCTCCCCGGCCCGGGCCAACTCAATTATCCGCCGCCGGAACTCCGGCGGGTACGCAGGACGTGACTTCGGCATCGTGGCTCCTCCTCCCCCAAAAGGTAAAGTGTCCACGAAACCGGGTCAACTCCAACAAGAGGGTACGCCGACATTATTCCTTTGCCCAGAGGATTTACTCGTTCCTCTCTTGAGTGAGACACGAAGACCCAGAGAAACTTCGTCCTCGAGCCCGCCGATGTCATTGATTAATCCGATGGGGTACATTATTAGGAATTCTGGGCAGATGAGCAGATCAGGAGCGCCGGGCGTCGGCTCTCACACGGCCGACCCATGCCCGCGCATCATCCAGAAGGACATAGATAGTGGGCAGAAAAAGGAGCGTAACGACGGTCGAGAAGCTGAGTCCGCCGACAATTGCACGGGCCATGGGGAAATACGGAGGACCGCCGCTGCCGCCCACCTGAGTCTTCACGATGGACAGGCGAACGAGACTCAAAACAGTTGTCCCGGCGGTCATGAGTATCGGCCTCATCCGGTGTCGGGCACCCTGGAGGATTGCAGTCTCACGGTCGAGGCCCTCAGCCCTCAGCTGGTTCACATGGTCAACGAGCACAATGCCGTTGTTAACGACGACGCCAATGAGGATGAGAATTCCAATCATCCCCATGATCGACATCGTCGTCCCGGTCGCAAGGAAGAACCAGAACACTCCGACCACGGAGAAGATTATCTGAGTCCAGATTGCTGCCGGGAAAAGGAGAGATTCAAAAAGCGAGGCCATCACGAAATAGATGAGCGCGAGCGCAAGGAGCATATTCATGAGCAGTGTGTTGAACATTTGCTTTTCCTCGGTGAAGCTCTCGCCATAGTTCCACGTATATCCCGGCGGAAAATGAAAGCTCTCCATTGCCCGCGAGATTCTCTTTTTTGCCTGTCCCATCGTGATATCTGCCAGGTTAGCCGTAACCCCGATGGCGGTCGTCCGGTTTTCACGATGGATGTTTCGCGGCCCGGGCCGGACTTCGAAATCTGCCACGGATGCCAGCTTTACAGGATCGTCGCCGCGCCCCATGAGCGGAATGTTCTCAAGCTGCTCGAGAGACTGCCTGTCCGTGTCCTGAAATTCGAGCCGCATCCCGACTTCCCCTTCTTCGCCCCTGAAATGCCGGAGGTTGATGCCGCGCATGGCGGCAGACACGACCTGCGCGATTTCCTCGGTTGACAAACCCTGCTGCCTGGCCCGCTCACGATCAACGATAACCTGTATCTCTTTCTGGCCTACCTCGGCCTCGGAACGGACGTCCTTGAACCCGGGAACTCTCGATATGGTCCACGCGACATCCTTCGCGAGCCCGATAAGCTCCTCGCTCGACTTTCCGATGAGCTGGATTCTGACTCTCTCACCCTGACCCATCTGGCTCCGGAAATCAAAAGAAGGATTCGCAATCGCCAAGACCGGAAGCTTCTTCCGGATCGCATTCTCGATCTCCTTCATCGACTTTTTGGCCGCCCTGCCTTTCGTGAGGAGTATTGTCGACGACGCGTAGTTACCCTGGTAGAAGGAGTAGATTGATTCGATTTCGAATTCATCCTTATGGTCGAAAAGATACTTCTCATAGGTGTCAACCGCTGATTCCACTTTCTCAACCGTGTAAGTTCCGTTGATGTTATAGAACAGCCTGAGCCGCCTGTCCTCCGGGTTATCAAACATGTTCATTTTGACAAACTTGAGCGGTACGGCAACGCTGAGCAGCACACCGAGTATGATTAAGGCGGACGCCTTGTGGTGGCGGAGCATCCATCCAAGCGTCATCTCGTAGCGGTCCATCAGACGGTCGATCACGGTTTCCTTCTTTTTCGGGGGAACCTTGATTCGAGATGCCAGGAGAGGAACAATCGTCTGCGCGACAATTAGGGAGACGCCCAATGCAATGCAGATCGCAATCGAAACGTGCTTGAGATAGATGGCGATCTGGTCTCTCGGGCTCACAATATTCGGGAGGAACACGATGCAGGTCGTGATCGTTCCGGCCGTGACCGCGAGTGAAACCTCGCGCACACCGATCTTGACTGCTTCAGGTCCGGAAAGATCCATCAACTGATGACGATGGATGCTTTCTGCCACAACGACTGCATTGTCAACAAGCATCCCGATCGCGAGCATTAACCCCATCATTGACAGTATGTTGAGGGAAACTCCGAAGAAGTACATGAACGTTAGCGTCACAAAGAGTGAGAGCGGCACTGCAAGCGCTATCATCAGTGTCGTGGAGAGCCGCCGCAGGAAGAAGAATAGAACGGATACCGCGAGGCAGCCGCCCAGAAGGCCGGAGTTGAGCACCTCGCGGAGCGAGCTAACAACTGCCTCTGCTTGGTTGTCCATGTAGTAGATGTTTATGCCCGCCATCTCCGGAAGCTTTTTTGTCGCCTCGATCTCACGCACCACCTTTTTCGCGACCTCAACAAGATTGGCGCCAGCTTCCTTGTACACATCGAGCCCGATTGCGTAGCGGCGGTTGAGGTGTCGCCCGTATTCCAGCTCAGGATGCTCATATGCGACCGTGGCGATGTCACTGAGGCGCAGATCATTTTTTCCGACGACCATCTCGCCGATCTCGTCCATATTTGCGAATTCACCCATCGGTCTAACGACATATCTCTGATTCTCATCGGTGATCTTGCCCGCAGTGACAAGAAAATTGCAGGAACGCAGCGTCTCTACCAGACGCGCGATGTCAACGCGGTGCGCAATGACCCTGTCTGCGAGAAGCTGGATGTGAATCTCCTTCTTCGCGACACCGTAGAGGTCAACCTTGGAAACGCCTTCGATCCTTTCAAGACGGCGCTTGACATTCCGGTTGAGCATGTCATAGGCATTGCTGAGATCGCGATTACTCGAGATCCGGATGATAATCATCTGCATGTCGGAAGTTGAGAATTTCCTGATATAGAACCGCTCAAGATCACGCGGGAAGAGCTGCCGGATTCCCTCAAGCTTTTCCCTGGCTTCGAGCGCCTTGACATTTGCGTCCATCCCCCAATCGAACTCAATCTGGATATATGACCCGTTCTCACCCGAGTCGGACGTCATTCGTTTGATGCCGCTGATAGTCGCCAGAACTTCCTCAGCAGGCTTCGTGATCTGGCGTTCAATCTCCTCCGGGGTTGAGTTCGGATAGGGGATCTCGACACCGACAAACGGAGCGTCGAAAGCAGGAAAAAACTCAAGTGGAAGAAGTTTAGCGGCTATGATACCGACGACAACGAAGCACGCGAATGTCATGAGCAGCGTCACAGGGCGCCGCATGGATGTCTCGGCAAGATTCATGCGTCTATTCCTTGCTGTGCGCTGGAATCCGCGGCTTGCATTTCAGTCCTTCCTGTCAAGCGTCACATATACGACCGGTATCACGACCAGGGTAAGCAGCGTCGAGACCGAAAGCCCTCCGATTACCGTGATCGCCATCGGGGCACGGATCTCAGCGCCTTCGCCAATCCCGAGCGCTAACGGAATGAGACCGAGCACCGTCGTCAACGTTGTCATGAGAATCGGCCGCAGACGCGAGCGTCCACCCGCGATGATCGCTTCCCTTTTCTTCATTCCGCGATCCCGAAGCTGATTGACGAGATCGATGAGCACAATCGCGTTATTGACAACGATCCCCGCAAGGAGGAGGAGCCCGATGAAAACGACGACGCTGATCGTCGATCCAGTAACAGCAAGCCCCAGGACTGCTCCAACCAGGGCGAGTGGTATTGTGAAAAGAATAACGAACGGGTGCAGGAACGACTCGAACTGAGATGCCATGACGAGGTACACGAGGAAAACAGCCAGGATCAGCGCCAGCACAAGCGAGCGGAATGAGACTGCCATCTCACGGTTCTGACCTGCGAGGCGCGCCGTCAAGCCTGCCGGCATCGGGATGCTCCCAATGATTGCATTGATATCTGCAGCAGCGGCTCCGAGGTCACCGCGGCTCAGGTTCGCTGTCACCACCGCGACGCGTTCCTGGTCGGCACGTCTGATCTCGCCAGGCCCGGTGTCGAGAACAATATCTGCTACGGCATCGAGCGTGACGGGTGAACTGCTCTCGGGGTTGACGATCAGCTTGCGAATCTTTTCCACCGAGTTACGGTCGTTTTCGCTGACCCGGACAAGAACATCGATCTTGCGGTCGTGCCAGGAATAGCGCGTCGCGACGTCGCCCCGGACCTGGTCAACTACCCGCTCGGCAACGCGGTGCACTGGAAGCCCCAGAGCGGCCACACGCTCGCGATCGAATTTGATCTGAATCTCTGGATGGCCGCTCCGCATGGTGGATTTCACATCGGCAAACCGCGGTAGCGCCTCAAGTCTCGCTGCTATATCGTTGCTCACTCGCTTCAAATGCGCCAGATCAAATCCAATGACCTCAATCTCAACCGGGGTCTTGAAAGTGAACAGGGTTGGCCTGGAAAACTTGTATTGCAGGTCTGGTATGCCCTGCATGTGTCTTCGGAGATCGCTCATTGCACGGTTCTCGTCATTGCGGCCCGAGCCTGGAACAAGCATGACATTGAGCTCTCCCCAGTTCTCTCCCCCTTGCTCGGGATCAGCATCCATACGGTTTCCAGTGCCGGCCACGGAGAATGTCGTCTTAATCCCGGCGACATCGTTCGATGATCGCTGAACCTTCACGATATCTGAGTCCGTAACCTCGAGCGGAGTGCCCGGAGGGAGACGAAATTCAACTTTGAATTCTCCTTGCGAGAGCTGTGGGATTAGCTCAACCCCAAGGAACGGAATCATCGCCACGGAAGCTGCGAAGAGTACGGCAGCCACGATGACAACGTGCGCCCTGTGTACAAGGGACCATGCGAGCAAGTCACCGTAGCGGGCTTCCACCCTGTCATACGTCCGTTGGAAACCTCGCAGCACCGGGTTGAGGGCCCTTCGCAAATTGTGCGAGACTCCGCTTCC
Source organism: Candidatus Eisenbacteria bacterium (assembly GCA_030017955.1). Lineage (NCBI taxonomy): Bacteria > Candidatus Eiseniibacteriota > Candidatus Eiseniibacteriota bacterium. Next base: position 7,632 of record JASEGR010000076.1, on the reverse strand, counting down.
GGTCCTACTCCAGAGTCTGACCCAGAAGACTGGAATGGTCGTGAAGGCCAGTATTCTTGTCCGACGTGTCAGTCTTCGGACACGCCCTACGGACTTCGACACTGGTGCTGAAATGGCTTGTTCCGCAGGTGCAGCGCGCTGCAGCGACGCAAGCATCGGTATGAGTGTGAGAGCAACAAGAAGGGATGCAAGAAGCGAGAATGTAACTGTGAGCGCCTGATCCCTGAAGAGCTGCCCGGCAATGCCCCTGACAAACACCAGGGGCAGGAACACCGCAATGGTCGTGAGCGTTGATGCTGTGACCGCACGCGAAACCTCACTGGCGCCGTCATTCACCGCATCGAGCGTTTTCTTTCCCTGCTGGCGATGTCTCGAAATATTCTCCAAGACGACGATGGAGTTATCCACGAGCATCCCGATGCCAAGCGCTATGCCGCCAAGGGACATGATATTGAGAGTAAGATTGGCACCGAACATCATGTTGAATGTGGCGATAACTGAGACCGGGATTGAGAACGCTATGATCACGGTGGCCCAGAAATTCTGGAGAAACAAATAGAGAATCAGTATGGCAAGGAGCCCGCCCACCAACGCGTTGCTTATGACCTCGTTCACCGCCTGCGTGATGAATGTGGACTGGTCGTAGACCTTGATAAGACTTGCCCCCTTGGGAAGCATGCCCTGGACACGTTTGAGCCTTTTGGAAACCTCACGTGACACGGAGACGGTGTTTGCGTCGCCTTCCTTGTAGATGGCGATCTCCACCGCCTCTTGCCCGCCAAGGCGCGTGATGGCGTCACGCTCCTTGTAGCCGTGTCTCACGGATGCGATGTCGCGGAGGTAAACGGGTTTGCCCGACCTCGTTGCAACGATGATGTCGTCGATCTCATCGATGGATTGAAACTGGTTTATGGTCCGCACAAGGAACTGTTGGGTGCCCTCTTCGAGCCGTCCCCCGGAGAGGTTCACATTCTCGGCGCCGATCTGCTGGGAGAGCTGCTCGATCGGGAGGTTGATCTGGGCAAGGCGACCCTGGTCGATGAGGACCTGAATCTCATCTTCGAGCCCTCCGCTCACCTTGACCGCTGCCACGCCAAGCGCAGCTTCAAGTTCCTTCTTGATTTCCTCTTCAGCGTACCGGCGCAGGTACTTGAGCTTCTCCTCATCGAACCCGCCCTGCACGACGGGTGCTCCAGGCCCAGCCTGTTTGCCTGCTCCGCCCTGGTCGGGATTTTTCGGACGCGCCTTTCCACCGGTCTTCTGGTCGCTTGTCTCCTTGTAGTAGAAGCCAAAACGCATGATGGGATCGAGCGAAGGATCGAAACGAAGAATCATCGGCCGCCTCATTTCGAGAGGCAACTCGATGGCATCAAGTTTTTCACGTACATCGAGTCCGGCATAATCCATATTCGTTCCCCACCCGAACTCGAGCACGACATCCGACTGCCCTGACCGCGAGATTGAGCTTACGCGGTTCACATTCTTAACGACACCAAGGGCCTCTTCGATTGGCTTTGATATGAGGTTTTCCACCTCGGCAGGTGCCGCGCCCGGATATTCGGTGCGGATGGTGAGCGTCGGGTAGCTGAGCTCTGGGAGAAGGTTTATTCTGAGGCGAAAAAAGGAGACGAAGCCGAAAAGGACGACGGCCAGGGTGAACATGGCAACCGTCACCCGGCGCTTGGTCGAAAACGGGATGATTTTCATCGTCGGACCGTCTTTTCTGCTGTCAAGTCTGGAGCCCTAAGGCCGAGAGCAGCGGGGACCATTCTTTTCGTAGACTCGCCCGGGGATGCATGTGTCATGGAGAGACAATTTGGACTTTGGTGCTGTCCTTGAGGTTGCTCTTCCCCACCGTTACGACCATGTCCCCCGGTTTGAGACCGGTCAGCACCTCGACATGGGCTGTGTTTGTGTAGCCCGTTTGGACGAGCTGGCGGTAGGCCACGCTATCGCGCACAACGAAAACGGCATTTTCCCTGTCCTCAGAGATGATTGCATCCTTCGGTGCCTTCAGAACATTTTGGTGCACATCGTAGATTATGTTTATCCGCGCAAACATGCCAGGTCTAAGGCGCCTTGACGGATCCCCCACTTCGACCGTGATTTTTACGGTCCCGGTTGAAGGATCGACAACCGGGCTTATGCGTTTGACATGGCCGGTAAACCGCTCTCCTGAGGTTGCATCCACGTTGAGCTGCACGGGAAGTCCGGCGCGGAGTTTGCTGAGCTGTCTCTCGGGGATATGAAGTACGGCAATGAGCGGATTCAGACCGGCGACGCGAAACACGGTCTGATTCGGCAGCACCATGTTCCCAATCTTGATAAGCCGTTCCGCGACCACACCGCTGATGGGAGTGCGGATTGAAGTGTACTTGAGGTCGAGCTCAGTGATTTCGTAAGCTGCCTTCTGCTGTTCGTACTCGTACTGGCTGTCTTGGTAAACCTCGGTGCTGACAAGGTTCTGCTTGTGCAAGTCGGCGTTCCGCTTGTAAACGTTCTTGAGCCTGTCGAGGTTGGCTCTGGCCTGGGCAAGCAGCACGGAAATCTTTTCGTCGTCTAGCCTGGCAAGGATATCCCCTGCCTTGACGTACTGCCCCTCTTCGACAACGATTTGCTTAACGACGCCTCCCACCTTGGCCACGACGCCAGTCTCATCCTCCGCGCTTATTGTTGCAGTCCCTGTGAAGCACGCAGCGATGTCACCGGCAGTTACAGTCGCCACCTCCACCGGGACCATGAGTTTGTCGTCCTTTTTCCCCTTCGCTTTCGAATTTGCCTTTCTGCTGCAGCCGGCGCAGGCAACTATGACGGCCATCAATAAGACGATGAGGACCAGGCAATTTCGTTTCATCGAACGTCTCCTTGGGCGCTTGTGAATCATTTGTCTATGAATACGATGCAGGGGGCATCCGGGTTTCAGTCAATCACGGTTCAAGGCTGTTCTCAATAGGGTTCCTGCTCCAGGAAAATCCGGAATTTGTCCGGAAACGCGCGGTTCCTTGCAGAGCTCTTCAGCGCCTATCGAGTCCTCTTGACGACCACAATCGTCTTGTCATCAGAGTGCTCCTCGAGGCGATTATGGATCTGGACATCCTCCAGGATCTGCTGGCAGATCTGTTTTGGCGTTTTGGTCTTGTGGTGCCGCAGTCGCTCTACGAGGCGTTCTTCACCGAACATCTCATGCCGCTCGTTTGAGGCTTCCACGATGCCGTCTGTGTAGAGCAGCAGGATATCTCCTTTCTTCATGATTGTGAAGGCTGACCCGTACTTCTCACGCGGGAATGGTCCCAGGATCTGCCCGGTGGCAGGCAGGCGCTCGGCCTCTTCCGTCTTTCCGCGGAGGAGGATTGGCGTGCTGTGCCCCGCGTTGACGTACGAGACCAAGCCATCTCCGGTGGCGGTAAACTCTGCGTACACCATAGAAATGAAATGCTCGGTGGTAAATGTCCGGTTTACCAGCTGATTGATCTTCGAGATGAGTGTGTTGATCTTCGTGTTGAACTGGATACCCATGCGGAGTGCGCCTGACACGTACAGGGCCTGCGCAGCAGCGGACAGCCCCTTGCTCGTTGCATCTCCGACGACGACGCCAAGCCGTTCCGTATCCTCGGGTGTCTGCAGATAGTCGAAGAAATCGCCTCCCACGACCCGTTCAGCGAGGGAGATTCCGTAGAGATCATAGTTATGGAACGTCATCTCGTGTTCTGGGAGAATGCTCCGCTGGATTTCCCGCGCCTTATCCAGGTCACGCTCGAGTTGCTTCGCTTTTGACTCGCTGCGGCGGTTCTTCAGCGCTGTTGTGAGGGCAACACCGATGATGTTCAGCGCGTACAGCATGTCATGACGCAGATACTCGGCATTGATGGCGATGACGTACTGGTAGAGGGGGTTTCCCTTCCACCGGATGTGTTCACCGACCCCGGTTGCCGAATAGTGGGAGATTCCCTTCCTGCGCAAGTAGGTGTTCGTCTCGGTCGTAATAATCGTCCCTTTCTTCGGAAGCTGCACGAACAGAGGGTAATCGCGGACGCGGATACGGAAGTTCCTGCTAATCAGCTCAATCTCTCCGTATTGCCGCAAGAGCCGGTACTCTCCCGAAGTGGAATCGAGTTTCCAGATACGTCCCCCCTTTATCGGGAATTCCTGGTTCTGGATGATTCGTTCGAGGACGTACGCAAGCAGCTGTTCCTCGGTGCGGAATTCCGCATCCGTAAGGAGCTTAATTGTCCGGTAGAGTTTATGTTGATCCATTAAGGGATAAGTAATTCCTGTCCCGCTAGGCCTGCGGTGTGCCTGCTGCGGAGCGTTCTAGCCCCGGTGCGCCCACGCAACCATCGTGTTGAAACATAAATCAGGGCTCGGGACTGGTCAAGGACAGATTGAGGTAGTCAAATCGATGCCAGCCGGAGCGATGGAGGTCAGAAGTAGTACCTGAATGAAAGGTAGTATAAGTTGATGCAGATTTGTGTGGAATTTGGAAGGTCCTTATGGTATCATACCGGCCGTCATCGGGGTCATGCAGCTGGCGACAGCAACCTTGCAGAAACTTTCTGTTGCACGACTTCATAGTCCAACATTCTTCACCGTTTGTTGAGGATTTCCGGGGCCTCATGGGCTTCTGGCCGCAACACCGCATCACGAATCACCTGCCGTACACAGAAGCCGGACAGCTTGCCGCTGCGGCTAACCTCGGATTGCTACCATGCTGATGGTGATCAGGTCTCTCAAGAGAATGCGGGTTACTGGAGTGCACTGTCGATCCCGCCATGAGAATTCGTGCAACACACGGTAGTCGTCTCTAGCAAAAGGAGGAACATGTAATGAGTAGCCAATTGTCTCAGGCAAGAACAGGACACGCACCTTCGATGTTTTAATGAGAAAATATTGGAGGGAGGTACGAAAAGGAATCGAAGTGTCTATGGACTAGTTCTTCTGGCATTCCTCACGGCGGGCTTCCAGGTCAAAGCAATAGGGCAGACAGGCGACTTCGACATTGATGCCTACAAGCAGTTCCTGTCAGAGCATCAAGATCTCACCTCAGCGGAGCTGCTTCAATCTCATCCTGCGGGGTTGTTTCATTCACAGGCAAATCTAACTCCATCGACCATTCACTATCTCGATAGCATCGATGTCAAATACCGGCTCACTGACTACGAAAAATCGCTTATCCGGCAGCATGACTTCATGGTCACGGAGCGGCTGTCCTATCCGTCGTTCGGCCATGCTTTCCTCGACGTGTGGCGTGAAGACCTACCGGTGTTTATCTCTACGGATGCAATCCTGCATGCACTGCACATGTCGTATGACAGAATCTTGTGTGGTGTAGAGGTCGAGATTCTTGTTCAAGAACTTGGCTCACTCCTCGAACAGCTCCACTCCCAGTTACCAACCCTCGCATCCCGCTACGCATCCAATCCGGAAATGAAACTGATGCTCAAAGACGTAGATGTCTACCTCACCATACCGCGAAAGCTGTTGGGGCAGACTGTATCTCCCTACTACCCAGAAAACCAGGCAACAGCCACCCAGTTACTGAGCTTGATTCAAGCAGAGCAGCCAGTGGATTTCCCCTTGTTTGCGAGCAAAGCGCGAAGTATCGATTTCAGTCAATTCAAGCTCAGGGGGCACTACACGTCCAAAGAGTATCCGCAGCTTGCGGGATATTTCAAGTCAATGATGTGGCTCGGGCGAACTGAGATCTACTTGCTCCCGCCACGTTCACTGAGTCCAACACCGACGGATGAGGATATCCGACGTCAAACGATCGACGTAGCACTAATCTCGGAAGCCGCGCAGTTAGCAAATGCCCTCCCATTGCTTGAAGAAATCGACAGCATCATTCGCTTCTTTGTGGGAGAGCAGGACAATGTGACACTTCCAAATATCCAGGAAGTTCTGGCCGCAGCCAACATTACTTCGGCAAATCAATTACTTAACACAGCCAATCTTCGCAGATTCCAGGACACACTCATAACAAAATCGTACGCATTTCAGAGGATACTCTCACAAATACTGATGAACGATCCAATGAACCCCGACAGTATCATTCCTGCTTCATCATTCTTGCTTCTGGGCCAACGATTTGTCATCGACTCTTACATCACTGGACAGGTTGTCTTTGACAAGATTCTCTACAGAGGCATTAGGGTACCGCGCATGCTGCCATCGGCGCTCGATGTGCTCTTCGCATTGGGAAATAATGCATCGGCACAGTTGTTGCAGTCCGAGCTGGATACTTACAACTACGGCAGTAACCTTGCCGCAGTGCGGTATCTCGTTGACCACTATGACCAGGAGTTCTGGAACAGCACGCTCTTTAATCTCTGGTTGAGCGCAATCCGTTCACTTAGCCCGCCAATGGACCGTGAGGGCCTTCCTTCCTTTATGAAAACAGCCGCATGGTGGCAAGAGAAAATGAACACCCAGCTCGCTTCCTGGGCGGAGTTAAGGCACGACAACCTTCTTTGTGCGAAGCAGTCATACACCGGTTCTGTCATTTGCTCGTATCCATACAGCTATGTGGAGCCGATACCTGAATTCTATGATGCAGTCGGAGCTTTCGCACAAATCGCTGAAGACAAATTCCAAAATATCAATTTCCCGAATGAGCTGGAAAGGAGATCTATCGTCGATTACTTCTCGATGATGCACGGAGTGGCCGATACTCTGTCTTCGATAGCGAGTAAAGAATTAAGCAACATGCCGCTCTCAAGTGCAGAGATGAATTTCCTGAGGCAAATGTTGTTTACTGTCTCCGGTTGCGGTGCTTCCTATAGAGGTTGGTACCCCAGATTGTTCTTTAGGGATTATGGTTCAGGGGGTCAGCTGCTGAAAAGTGATCATTTGGTGGCTGACATCCATACTGCACCCACCGATCCCGTCGGAAATCCGGTCGGCTGGGTTTTGCATGTCGGAACCGGCCCGGTAGATTTGGGTGTTTTTGTCGCTCAATTGCCTGGTCACGAGATGACCGCATTTGTTGGACCCGTGATGAGCTATCACGAATATCTTACAACAAACTTCCTGCGGCTTTCAGACGAGGAATGGAAAGCTTCGTATCTATTCAATTCTACCCGGCCATCCTGGGTTAACCTTTACTTGGCTGATGGTCGTGGCGAAAGCAAGGGGTCAGGCTTATGCCTCTTCGCTTCGACAGGGGTCGATAGCGGTCCGACGCCTGAGCCAACCAAGAAACTGCCCGAAACTCTTATCGTTCACAAAAGCTTCCCTAACCCATTCAGCTCGTCCACAGTCATTGGCTTCGCTGTCCCGCAGACTCTAGGCGATTCCTATTGTGAACTGACAATCTACAACCTCAAGGGGCAGGCCGTTAAGAGACTTCTGGGCACGGCCCTTCCGGCGGCGAATTACTTGACCAGATGGGATGCAACTGACGAGGATGGACGGAAGGTGTCAAACGGAGTTTACTTGTACCGTCTTAAGATAGGGACATCAACGATAACGGGCAAGATGAGTTTCATCAAATAGAAAAAGCTCGGGGCAGGAATGGCCTCCGGTGTCCGAATGTGACGCCGGAGGTTTCTTGCTTCAGATTATCACTGCCGGGACACGACACTAGTGTAGTGCGTCTAACGCTTCTTTACATTTGGTGACTTTGGCCAGGATGCG
>JASEGR010000075.1 GCA_030017955.1 Candidatus Eisenbacteria bacterium | reverse complement strand
AGGAGCATCCTGAAGCGTCAGAGGGGCGAGAAGCCCCTATGAAAGTGTCGTGTCCCTGGGCAAAGACATAGACAAGGAATTTCCGGGACACGACACTAGTAGAGGAGGAATGTGTCATGGGACAGTCATTGCCTAATACCGATACGCTGTACAAGGCACTGCTTAACAAGGACAGAAGCTTTGAAGGAATATTCGTCGTTGCGGTGAAGACGACAGGGACATTCTGCCGCCCGACCTGTACGGCCAGGAAACCGAAACTGAGTAACGTTGAGTTTTTCCGGTCAGCGAGAGAGGCTCTTCTTCACGGATACAGGCCGTGCAAACTCTGCAAGCCGCTCGGATATAAGGGAGAAACTCCCGGCTGGCTGAATCCTCTTATGGATGAGATCAATTCCAATCCCGGAATCAGATTAAGAGACAGTGACTTGAGACAGCGGGGAATTGAACCCAATCGCGCCCGGCGATGGTTCAGGCAGCATCATGGGATGACCTTTCAGACATTCTTGAGAACACTGAGGATTGGCAAGGCGTTCGCGCGCATCCGGTATGGAGAGAAGGCCGTCGATGCCGCCTTTGAAGCAGGATATGAATCACTGAGCGGGTTTGCCGAATCATTCAGGAAGGCCACGGGCTTCTCGCCGAATAAGAGTCAGCGTCGCGAGCTTATCCTGGTGACAAGGATCCTCACTCCGTTGGGACCAATGCTTGCCGGTGCGACGGATAAAGGAATCTGTCTCCTTGACTTCATCGACAGAAGAATGCTGGAGACGGAGATGGGAAGGTTGAAAAGACTGCTGGGCAGCGAGCTGGTGCCCGGCTCCAACAAGCATTTCGATCTACTGCATAAAGAGATCGAGGAATACTTCGCGGGAACCAGGAAGAAGTTTTCTGTTCCGCTCCTGTTGTTTGGAACACCGTTTCAGAAAAAGGCATGGGCAGCCCTGCAGACTATCCCGTATGGAACGACCCGGTCCTACCAGGAACAAGCGAAAATGGTCGGCAATCCACATGCAGTCAGAGCTGTCGCGAGGGCCAACGGTGATAACAGAATTGCCATTATCATTCCATGCCATAGAGTCATCGGAAAAGATGGAACGCTGACCGGATACGGCGGCGGACTCTGGCGCAAGAAGTATTTGCTTGAGCACGAGTCCAGGCATAAGTAAAAGACTGACCCCTCACCCTACCCTCTCCCCACAGGGGAGAGGATTGAGGTGAGGGGGAATCCTCTGTACCATGGAGAGTAGAATATGCCGTTCGACATGAGCAATGTGCCAAGAGTTCGAATCAACTTTCTGCCAACCCCTCTGGTCGAGCTGAAAAGACTTCCCGCAGTCCTGCGCGGACCAAGGATATTCATGAAGCGTGATGATATGACTGGTCTGGGATTAGGCGGAAACAAAACAAGAAAGCTGGAGTTCTTGCTTGGGGATGCGCTGAGTCAAAACTGTGATACCGTGATAACAGGCGGCGCCATTCAATCCAATCATTGCCGGCAGACAGCGGCCGCAGCGGCTGCCGTGGGATTGGAGTGTCATCTTGCTCTCGGTGGCCAACAGCCGCCATTTCCAACCGGCAACTTGCTTCTTGACTATCTGTTTGGCGCAATCATCCACTGGTGCGGTGAGCAAAGGAAGGGCGAGCGAATCCCGGAAATTGCCGAAGGGCTCCGGTCTCAGGGCCGTAAACCTTATGTCATCCCCTACGGTGGATCAAATGCTGTCGGCGCGCTGGGATTCGTGGCGGCAATTTCGGAGCTCAAGGAACAAATTCTGACGCTGAACGACAAGATCGACTATCTGGTTTTTCCTTCCAGTTCCGGGGGAACTCATGCAGGCATTGCAGTAGGTATTGACGTCTGTGGTCTTTCAACTGAAGCAATAGGCATTGCAATTGAAAAAGAAGAAACCGGTCAGGCTCCCTATGAATCTCAACTTGCGGCACTTGCGAACCAAATCGCAGAAAGGTTGAGTGTCAAATCGCGATACACTGCCCGCGACTTTCGGATAAGACATGAATATCTTGGGAGAGGATACGGGATTGTCGGCGATTTGGAGCGCAACGCCATTCAGCTTGTCGGGAAATGCGAAGGGATTCTGCTTGACCCGGTTTACTCTGGGAGAGCGATGGGCGGCTTGATTGACATGATTCGAAAAAAGGAATTCACCTCCAGCGACGCGGTGCTATTCTGGCATACTGGCGGCACACCGGCACTTTTCGAGTATGGGAAAGAGCTTGCTACGAAGTGGTAAATGAAGACCTTTCCATGGAAATCTCATTCCGAGAGATGCCAACCACTCGTTTACTTGGGCTCCCCCACCGATTTCCTGAACCGTTCGAAGAGCCAGTCCAGGAAGAATTTCCCGAATTGTTGATCGTCAGTGACCCGCTTATAGAATTTGAAGTTCGTATCGACCATGTCTTGCAGACGGTCGCTGACCACATGGTCGAATGTGAGCCTTGCATTTTCGGGTACATTGGAACGTACGCTTGCAGTCAAGGCTGGGTCTCCACCAAGTTTTTCTTCAAGCTGGCGGATAAAAACCTTGTCTTCGTCAGTGAAGTCGGTTCCAAATCGTTCATTTAGCTCGCGAATTATTTGGGAAAGGGGTTCAAGCTCTTCAGGAGATAGTCCATCCCGGCCTTTCGCATCGGTCGGTTTGAACTCCCCCTGTCCCCGTTCCAAGCCTATCTTCCCCGACCGAGTTTCCTGAATGCGAAAAGACTCCATGTCAATGTACTGCTGGATTTCTCGTGGAAGGTCGTCCGGGCGCACAGGCAAGTACCTACGCAGAAGGCGAGCAAAGACATAGAGCTTTTCCAGGTGTGGATCAGTGAAGGTAAGCACCTGCGAAAGAAAAGCGTAAAGCCGTACATAATCACTAAGCTTCCCGCGAAAGTCAGCTTGCTCTTCTTCCGAGATCGCAGCAAAACGCTCTACGACTGGGTTCAGAATCGCATAGAGCTGGGCCTGGCTCGCCTTCGGGTTGAAGTAGGACTTCGCGAAAGAATTCACGTCTCCCTCCGTGTGCACGTAAAAACCTAAGAGCTGACGCTGGAGGTCATACAGTAAATTCGGGTCTGTTGCTTCTGAAAGAACAGTCTTCTCGTAATAAGGTTGGAAGGATTTCTGAATGTCGTCAGCTTCGTTGACAAAATCTAGAACCATAGTCTCATTCTTGTTTGGACACGTTCGATTCAATCTGGAGAGGGTTTGCACCGCGTGCACTCCGCCGAGCTTCTTGTCAACATACATGGTGTGCAGAAGAGGTTGGTCGAAGCCAGTCTGAAACTTCTCGGCAACAATCAAAAATCTGCACTCCGGCTGCCTGAAGGTCTTAGCCGTTTGCGCTTCCGGGAAGCCGTTCATGTTGGGTTCAGTGTAGTCCACACCACCGTCATGCACAGTGCCTGAGAATGCTATCAATACTCTGTAAGGAAGGCCTTGTTCTCTCAGGCACTTGTCCAGCGCAAGCTTGTAGCGCACGGCTAGCAACCTTGAACGCACAACAATCATCGCCTTTGCCAAACCGCCTACCTTGGGAGCTACCCTTTGGACAAAGTGCCCAACCATGATCTCCACCTTTTTCTCGATCGTAAGCTCGTGAAGATCGACAAACGAACGGAGGAGGTATGCCGCTTTCGCTCGGTCATAGTGCGGGTCGTCCTCAATCTTCTTGAGGAGGTTCCAATAAACTTTGTATGTTATGTAGTTTTCAAGAACATCAAGGATGAAACCTTCCTCTATGGCTTGGCGCATACTGTAGAGACTGAATGGTTCAAACCTCCCATCTGGCTGTCTGCTCCCAAACAACTCAAGCGTTTCTGGCTTCGGAGTGGCGGTGAAAGCAAAGATAGATACGTTGGGAAGCCAACCCCGTTTTTTCATCTCTGCAATGATGCGATCTTCCAGGTCTTCGCCCTCAACCTCGTCTCCTTCTTGTGCCTCCCCAAGATCCTCAGAGGCGAGAACAGTCTTGAGGCTCTTTGCACTCTCACCCGATTGAGAGGAGTGGGCTTCGTCTATGATCACAGCAAATCGTTTCCCAGGAAGTTCATCTATTTGGTCAGCTATCACTGGAAACTTTTGCAGTGTCGAGACAATGATGGTCTTGCCTGCTTCAAGTGCCTCCTTCAATTGACGACTCGTTTTGTCGATATTCTCAATCACGCCATGCGTGCTTTCGAACTGCCGGACCGTCCGCTGAAGCTGCCGGTCCAGCACACGGCGGTCCGTAACAACAACGATTGAATCAAAGACCCGCTTATCGTTTGCATCATGGAGGACTGCAAGCTGGTAGGCCAGCCAGGCTATTGAGTTCGATTTGCCGCTCCCCGCAGAATGCTGAATCAGGTAGCGATGTCCTGGACCGCGCTCCCTCGCATCTTTGACTAATCTCCTCACAGCATCAAGCTGATGGTAGCGCGGGAAAATTAGCTTGAGTTTCCCGGTTTTCCTCCCCTTCTCATCCTCCTCTTCAATCTCCTGAGTGAAGTATTGGATGAGGTTCAACATGCTGTTCCGTGCCCATGTCTTTTCCCAGAGATACGATGTGGCATAGCCATTTACTGTCGGAGAAACAGGCCGGTTTCCTGCGCCACCAAACTTTCCTTGGTTAAAGGGTAGGAAGCTGGTCATTGTGCCTTCGAGCCTGGTAGCCACAAAGACAAGGTCCGGGTCAACGGCAAAGTGGGCCAAGCAACGCCGGAAAGCAAAGAGCGCCTCTCTGGGGTCGCGATCAGACCTATACTGCTTGACTGCACTCTCTACATTTTGCCCGGTCAATGGGTTCTTGAGCTCTGCTGTAAAGAGCGGAAGTCCGTTAAGGAACAAGGCGAGATCCAGACTCTTCTCGCTTCTCTCGCTATAACGCAGTTGGCGCACAACGGTGAAGATATTACCCAGGTAAAGTCTTCTTAACTCTTCGTTGAGGCCACTGGACGGGTGGAAGAAGGCAAGCTGGAATTTGCATCCAGAATCTTTGACTCCATTTCTAAGAACATCGAGTCAGCCTCGCTTTTCCACTTCCCAGGCAACTCGTCTGAGGAAATTCTCCTTGACCTCGGGGCCATAAATTCCTTTGAGACGGGTCCATTCTTTCGGCTGAGTGGCATAAACGAAATCGAGAACATCTCCGGGAATAAGACAAAGCTTGCGGTCGTATTCTTCTGGTGACCGTTTGTGATAGCCGCCAGGCACTGCTTCTCCAAAAGGCAGCGGCTGCTCAAATACCTTGGTCGGATCACCCACACAGGCGTTAGGCCCGTGTGCCAACAAAGCACATTCGATGGTCTCCTCAAAACTGCGTTCAGAAATCTTGACCACGGATGAGGTTCCTACTTCCTTTCTTTTCCGCGCTTCTTCTGAAGCCAGGGTCCGCTCGCAGGCCAGAGAAATTGAAATGTTTCTCTTTCTTCAAGATGCCTCAGAGGAGGCCACAGAAAATCGTGCAAGAAGATGCAAATGCCCACTAAGTCTTGTCCACTGTCTGCGATGCTGCCCCTTCGGAGGAACGCGCTCCATTGAGCAGATTTCTGCCGATCCTCTCCGAATTCTCTAGTCATTGCCGTCGGGACCTCTTTTGGCAATGGTGTTCTCCGACGCTCAAACGTGGCTTCAATTGCACGGCTCAACCGCGGACCATCAAAATCTAGACGCGTGGCAAGCAACCTGAGGTCGTAGAAGTCTTTCATGCGACTGTTAGCCATGCCGAGACTAACCATCGCCTCGAGTTTCTCCGAGACAACGCTTTCTCTTGGATAAGCCCGCAGCTTGGGAGCGGGGCTCTTCAGCAATGTGGGATAAATAATGCGTTCCGGTGAAGGTGTGATGGCATCACCGAATCCAATATCAGCTTGGATCGGAATACGAGCTTCAGCTAGCCTCGCCTCCAGTCGAATGCGAATTCCCCCATACGCCGTCTCGTCGCGGATCGGCTCCGCTTGAACGCTTTCCGGAACGAAGATGACACCATCGTCGTCCACCTTGAGTTCACAAAGCCCTCGAAATACTCTAATGAGGCCCGCCGCATCGTTTTCTCCGAAGACAAGGAAATCGACATCTCGCGTCGGACGATAAGTGTCCCTTCCCCACAATGTGAAGAGCATTGCTCCCTTAAGAATGAATTGATCCCTGTACTGTGATCCACTCAGCCGATACAACAGTCGCTCGAGCGCATACCGGGTCAACAGGAGCTGGTAATCCTCGCCTCGTTCACGTGCGATTCGGAGCAGACGATCACGAACCGAGACGCCAACATTCTTCATTACCTTGTTTTTCATGGGACGAGAGATTCCAGATACGGACGAATAACGTTCTGAACGCGACAAATCTTGGCGTACCGCCATAGGTCGTCCATCGTGCATCGTCGGTCACGCCAACACTCCTTCAAGGCCTCGAGGGCCACATCCACTCCAATCTTGTTCCGGTACTTGAAGCAATCTGCCACGGTCTTGGCAGGACTGAAAATCCGGACTGGCACCGCCTCGACAGCATGGGTCTCTACACCCTCTGTCATGGCAGCGCCAGAAAACCGCACGATGCGAAGCGGAGGACAATCGGGACTTGGCCGCCTGTCCTTTCGTCCGATGGCTACCCACACTTGATGTGGAGTTTGTGTTGTGAGGCCGTGATATTGGAGAGCGGATAGAAGGCACACGACCCCCCTTGGCACTCGTTTGCAGGTCTCTGCGAGGGTATGATTTTCCGTTACCGGGGAATCTGGCAGCCGGTAGAGTCCTCTTGCCACCCTCTCGAGCAGACCCTTGTCACAGAGACGCCGTAGGTATTCCCGTGGAATCCCGTACGGATTCAGGTCCCTTGCGCGGAGGACACCGTGTTTTCTTGCGAGCTCAACTATCTTCTTTTGATTCATGGCTTCCTCGAACTAGACCATGTTACGAAACGCCGGTATTTACAAATATATGCCGACAACTTGTAACAGTCAAGTGGACACCGGGGGAGCGAACGATATAGATATGCAGAGAAAAAGGGCACTCTCTTTTCTGATGTTCGAGACTTCCCGGATGTCGAACTTCCCTGTCACGCTCTAGATCATATCAAGCCTAGCCCGAGACCCAAAGGCCTGTGGTGTGTTGGTCGGACCTCAAGCTCTCTTCTCTGCGACTCTGCTAACAGGAACTTCACAGAACGGTATTCCAGCGAACTCCGCCTTGTTCTGCATGTTAACGTCTGATGTTACGATGAAAAGTCTAGCCCCAGCATTGCTCCTGATTATCTCAAGAGATGTTGCCAAGAAACGATCATCGGCGTTGGTGGCGTCAAGCCATGACAGGGTCTGTGACATGTTAGGCTCAGCAGCAACGGAACGAAGGGTCACCAGATTAGTGACAATTGGAACCCCGTTATGCAGCGAGCCACGCCGTCGATACTCCTTGATCTTCCGGATGAGCTTCAGAGCCTTACTGCGTACTTCTTTATTTCTGTGGTTTACCTTATGGGCATCGAGTTCAGATAGAACTGAAGGTGTCAGGACGATTTCAAAACGACCCACGTCATCGAATCGCCAAAGCTCAATATCAGGATTGCTTAGCAGTGCATTCGTGTCCGGAATTGCCAAAACAACATCCGAAGACGCCGTGAAAAACTCTTCAAGCACCGTCAGGCATTTTCTAATCAATTCTCTGACGCCCTTGATGGCTTCATCTGTCGTCTTAAACCATGTGTATCCGTCTTGCTCTACAGCGCTTCTTAATTCCTTCAAGGCATTTCCCAACTCCTGTCGTGAAGCGCTGGGCAGGTCAATTGTCAGGACACACACCAGTTCAGTGAATCTATTGATTTCACGAAGCAATCGAACCTGCTTCCGTTTACCTTCCGCTGGTAGCGAATTCCAAGACTGATCTCCTCTGACGGAAATTATAAGTCCCGGACTACCCGGAGGGTTCACCGGGTCCATGCTAGAATAGTCTTTGAGCAATCCAACACTGTCACCGCATACGGCTTCTGCACGTTCCCGAAGCATGTCAAGAAATGTGTCGCCCATCACTGTCCGTCTCCCCGAACGTCGATCTTACCCGTTACTGCGGCGGAGATGAGGGCGGTGCGGTACTCCTTGAGCCGCTCGGTGCCTTCACGGATCTTCGCCATCAGCGTATCAATCTTCGCCGTCTCGCGGTCGAGAAAATTGGCGATCACGAGCTGTTCTTCTTTTGGTGGTAGGCACAGGCTCAATCGTCCCAAAGTGCTTGGGCTGATTGCAGGATATCCAACACCCTCAGAATGAGCGACGGTCGACTGAATGAAGTGTTCGGACTGGACTAACTTCCACAGAAACCTTGGCTCGATCCCCTTAGCAGGACGCAGCACCGCAAATCCCGTTGATACAACTCGGTCGCCTTCGCTCGCTTCAACCAAGGCAACGGCTTTCAAGTATGTGCGTACGGTCGAAAGTATAGTGTCGCCAGGCGCTACAAGTCTCCGAGCGCGGCTTGGTGCATTCTCGAAGGCCATCTCCGTGACATCTCCAAGCTGACCCACCGAGTTTACACTGCCGATGTCAATATATTCGAACTGATAGTTGGGATCAGTAGTCTCCGGCAAGACTTCAGGATTCATCCTGACAGAAAATTTCAGCGGTTTGACTTCCCAATGCGCCGGAATCTCCCCCAACCAGTCCACACCTGAGGGTTTGTATTTGGGATACGGGTTGACAAGACGCACCCGCATGGTCTGGTTCCGTTGCAGATGCTCGCTCATGACGGGGTCCCCTGCTCAGAGGCCCCCTCTTCGGCTTCCCACTCGACGGGCTCTTCCACGTACTCCTCTATCGTTGCGCCCGCCTTGAAAAGCTCGGGTCTTCGGAGAATAGATTTCTCCATGGCTGCCTCGATTCGCGATAGAAGTGCTTCAGCCCTTTTGGCGAAAAAGCCCCAGAAGTCATCGTTGCGGAGAAGATGGGGCTCGATCTGGTGAGATTGAAGAATGCGGTCCATGCGGTCGCCAGAAATGCCAGCGTCCTTCTCGAGAGTCTCTAGATACCTGGAGGGCGCACGCCCACCGATCTTCCGGTTGGTGCGAACAGCGATCGCGGTCTTATTGATAATGCTGTTGTGGCAGGCCGCCTCAATCGGCGCCTTGTCGCACCATTTCTTCGGAAAGATGTGATGGATATCGATCTTGTCATCGAAGAACGTCTGGTCCTCTATCGGCTCGCCAGTGCGAAAGTCGCAGCAACCGCCACGCATCAAGAGGGCGTATATCCCCTTGTAGGCCGCGCTGTTCCGCGTGCGAAGGGTAAGCAGCCTTCCAGCTTGGAAGTCCGCTTCCGTGACCGTCACCGGCCCTCCCTTCCTTTCAACATATTCAACGACCTCGGGCAAGTCCCGGGCAAATCTTGTTTCGGTCGCGCCTCCGTACAATTCGCCTAGTACTCCGCACCAGTACCACTGGGCGGTCTTTTGTCGGGCCCCGTCAGTTTCGGACTCAGGACCGAGATCTACCTCGATGGCCGCCAGAGGAACCAGTTGAGTCCGGTAGGGAAGATCCGTTGCTCTAAAGATCTTCTGATGGTGCAGGAACCTCGCTGCCTTGCGGAAACCCTCTTCGACCGGGCCAGCCCACTCTTCGTAATCCTTAACCGTAAGGCGCAGAATGTCCCGGCGCTTGCAACTGATGCCGGGAGCTCTCTCGGGTGGAGTCCCGGCGGCGATCGCATCTCGCCGGCGCTTCTGTGTCACGAGAAGGCAGATGGCCTGAAGGAAGTCATCGCTCTGGAGAGTGTGGAGAACGGGATGATGTGTCTTGAGCTTCCGCTC
Organism: Candidatus Eisenbacteria bacterium; assembly: GCA_030017955.1. Lineage (NCBI taxonomy): Bacteria > Candidatus Eiseniibacteriota > Candidatus Eiseniibacteriota bacterium. The sequence continues at coordinate 3,242 of JASEGR010000075.1, read as the reverse complement.
GCGATGATTCCAATCATCACGCAGCTGGAAGTTCTCGGCAGCGAAGGACGCCGTGAGCAATTCAAATACCGTCAGGGAAACGCCGCCTGTGTTGACCTTTTCAAATACCAGACACACGGCCTCCTTGGGCGTCTCCTTGGTGAGCTTGATCACTGGAACCAGGTATCGTTCGAATGTCTTGATGACTTCTCGCTCGAAGTCATCGAAGAGCCGCTGCATTTTCCTGTCGTAGTCCCAGTATTGGCTGTACCCCGCTCGCCATTCTGCGGAGTCGAAAATCTCCATTGCAGGAAAGTATTTATTCTTGTATTCGAGTTCACGGCTGCTCAAGTCGAGGGCGATTTCCCCACCGAAGGTCTTGACCTGTCGATCTTCCGGCACGCTGATCACGGCTTCCTCGAGGTCTGCTTCCGGTCCCACCGCGGCCTCCATGCTGATGTAGTACCATCTCTTGATGGGTTTTCCTTTTGCATCCCTTGAATCCGCAGGCTTCTCGCCGAGCAGCGCCTGATATAGAGACGTGAGGCGCTGCTGTCCATCCAAGATCCATGTTTCCGGTGGGACGTTCAAAAGGGAGTCACGCGTGCCCTCGACCGGACGAGGCTTGAACCGAATGCCCTCACCTCTGGTCTCCAAGAACATCAGAGCCCCGATCGGAAACCACGCCCCAACGCTCGCCAGGAGGCTCTTGATCCGATCGTCATCCCAAACCCATCCTCGCTGGAAGTCTGGAAGCTGCAACTTTCCGTCGTAGATCTCTTTCAACAGCTCCTGCAGAGGGCGCTTGGTGCTGTCGAAGCTTTCCCTTACTGTCATCTCGTCACCTCCCGTAACATTTCCATGATTTCCTTCTCGACCTCCCGGATATCAGCCTCTATCTCTTCAAGCGACCGGGGCGGTTGATATTTGTAGAAGTATCTGTTGAAGTTGATCTCGTAGCCAACCTTGCCTACCTCGCCGTCCTTTTGGTCGCGGATTGCAGTGTTGATCCAGGCATCGGGAACGTGCGGTTTGACCTCCCGTTCGAAGAACTCCTGGATGTTTTCCGAAAGCGGTACGCTCTCTGTGTCGCGGACCTCAGGGTCTGGTTCGGGATGCCCATCCGTGTCGCAGCAAATCCCTGCTGTCTCGTCTCGCTCCGAAAGGGCGGAGAGGATCGCTTTCTGAAGCGGCGCCGTCAGTTTCATATCCGCTCGCTTTTCGGCAATGTGCAGAAGCTTCAGGAACTCGTCTCGGTCTCTCAGAATCGTTTCCGGGAGGGTCCGGAGCATTGCACGGATTGTTTCTTGTTGTTTCCGGCCCTCCATTTCCTCCCTTGCCCTGGTCTTGGCGTCTTTCTTCTTGCTTATGGCCAAATTCTCGAATGCTCGTTCTTCGTCAAGGCGAGCGATTCGTTCCGGATTCGCCTCAAGGTTGAGACGGAATGGTCTCTCCACTGTAATCTTGCGATAGCCGAATTGAGCCGTGGGATAAATCTTGGTGTGCTCGCCGTCCCTAAAAGCACGAAAGAGGCCCACAATCTCAGTTAGCTTCTCAGCAGGGACTTCGCGACGTTTGTCCCCAAGACTCTTCCGCATCGGGGACCAGAACGAGGTCACATTGATGAGTTGCACCTTGTTACGTCGCTCACTCGCCTTGCGGTTCGTCAACACCCACACGTAAGTCGCAATTCCGGTATTGTAGAAAAGCTGCTCCGGCAGAGCAACGAGCGCCTCCAGCCAGTCATTTTCCAGAATCCAACGCCTGATTTCGCTTTCACCGCTGCCCGCATCGCCTGTGAAGAGGGGTGAGCCGTTCATGATGATTGCTACTCGCGACCCGCCCTCCTCTTTTGGCTTCATGTGAGCGAGCATATGCTGAAGGAAGAGGAGCTGACCGTCACTGATCCTCGGGAGCCCCGCGCCGAAACGCCCAGCAGAGCCGCGTTCGTGCTCCGTTTGGACGTCCTCCTCATCCCGTTTCCAGTCCTTACCGTAGGGAGGATTGGAAATGAGGTAGTCAAAATGGCGACGTGCATGGTGGTCATCAGACAGAGTACTTCCGAAAGCGATGTTGTCTGCATCCCGGCCAGTCGGGTCCTTCATGAATAGGTCTGACTTGCAGACTGCGAAAGTCTCCGGATTCACTTCCTGTCCAAAAACATGCACATCTGCCGCTGGATTGATCCCGGGACGGCCGTCTCCAATAATCTGAGCCTTCGCGATAGTGAGCATTCCGCCAGTTCCACAGCACGGATCGTACAAAGTGACGATCACACCTTCCCTTCGAATCCGGTTCTCGTCTCCTGCAAGGAGTAGTTCGACCATCAGGCGAACCACATCGCGCGGAGTGAAGTGTTCGCCGGGGTTCTCATTGAGGGCTTCGTTAAACTTCCGGATGAGCTCCTCGAAGATTGTCCCCATGGTGGCGTTATCCACCCTGTCGGGGTGGAGGTTCACGTTTTGAACCGTTCCAGCACTTTGAAGAGAAGACCTGCCTCGTTAAGCTTCGTGATTGTGTTGTCAAAATCGAACTTCTCCAGCACTTCCCGCATATTGGGGCTGAAGCCGTTGATGTAGTTCCGGAGGTTAGCGGCCACGTTTGGGGCGTCTGCGAGCAGCCTCTCAAAGTCATAACGCGAGGTGTTATAGAAAGCGTATCCTGATGCCTTGCGGAGTTGCGGGTCGAGGTTTTCGAGCTTCCCCTTGAGTTTGGAGTTCGCCGCCAGAACCTTCTCCTTCGTGGGCATCAGGACACAGTCGATCCTCCGCAGCACCGTGAGTGGCAGAATCACATCTTGATACTTGCCCCGTTTGAAAGAGTCGCGCATCAAATCCGCCACACTCCAGAGAAAGCTGACTATTTCACTGTGGTTCATACGTCCCAATCCTGCGTCGCGATTTCGCACTCTTTGTTGAAGCTAAGTATTTCACGCCGGCATTATACGAAGCTTAAGACTCTAATACAATGGCAGAGCCCTGCAGAACCTCATGTGTGCGCTTCACGACAACAGTGTAACCCGCAAATTCAGCACAAGAAACAGAATGCCCGGTTCCAGGCCGGGTATCCCCGCTTCCCCCTCACCCTACCCTTTCCGCATCGGGGAGAGGATTAAAAAGAACACACGATCTTGGACCGCGTAGCGTCCTTTTTCCTCTCACGCTACCCTCTCCCCATCGGGGAGAGGAATAAAAGAATGCCCGGGTTCAAGGCCGGGCATCTGAGTTCTTGAAGATTCCTCACCCTACCCTCTCCCCAAGAGG
>JASEGR010000074.1 GCA_030017955.1 Candidatus Eisenbacteria bacterium | reverse complement strand
GAAAAAACGGGAATTCTAATTGTCGCCAACGGGAAAAACAATTGACGTTCAACACGTACATTATTGCCATGAGCGTAAGGCCGTAGATCAGCGAGCCCGCAAGGTCGAACTGCTCTCCCTTTGCCCCGGCCCACTCGCCTCTCAGTCTCCAGGATGCCAGGGCAATCATCATCAGACCGAGGGGAAGATTTACCCAGAAAATGCTTCGCCAGCCCAGGTACTGGGTAAGAAACCCTCCCAGGAATGGTCCCAGCGAAAGCCCCAGATAGACTGCTGTGACATTTATTCCCAAAGCCCTGCCTCTCTCGCCCGGCGAAAATACGGAAGTCAGAATTGCCATCCCGGTTCCAAACATCATCGCATTTCCAATCCCTTGCAGAATTCGACATGAAACCAGCATTTTGCCTGAAGTTGAGACTGCACAGAGAAGGGATGCTGCCGTATAGACCATAGCGCCATACGTGAACGTCCTCTTTCTTCCGTGAATGTCTGCCAATCTTCCGAACGGGACAAGAAAGACAGCTGTGGCAAGAAGGAATACGGTAACGACCCAACTCAGCAGAACTGCGCTCATGCCAAATTCCCGGCCGATAGAGGGCAGCGCAACACCTATTGAGGAAGCCATGAAAGGTGTGAGAAAGGATGACAACGAAGCCACAAGCAGGGCAGACCGTTTGGTTGTGTTGCTGTTACTGCTCATTCTCCCCATTCTACCAGAATATTCATGTCCGCTGCCCGAAACTTTGCCGGTCTCCATCGCGCCGTGGTAACATCAGGAAGAAGAATCGGAGGGTTGACCATCTTGAGAACCACCGCTTTCCGGACAGTGGAGTCTGAGGTCAGGTCGTATGACCGGGATTAAGGCTCTGGGCCTGCTTTCCGGCGGGCTTGATAGCACGCTTGCCGGAATTATCATGAGAGAGCAGGGAGTAGAAGTTCTCGGCATCAATTTCAATACGGGCTTCTGTCTCACAGATCACATGAGGGAGATGAAGAAGAAAAACCCCCAGGGGGCAATCTACAAGAATGAGGCTCTGAGGGCCGGCAACGACATCGGATGTCAGATTGAAATAATTGACGTCTCTGATGAGTACGTCGAAGTTATCAAAAATCCCCGCCACGGCTACGGCTCGGCGATGAATCCGTGCATTGATTGCAGAATCATGATGCTCAGAAAGGCAAAGAGATACATGGAGGAGCACAATGCTCTTTTCGTCTTCACGGGAGAGGTGCTGGGGCAGAGGCCTATGACACAGCATCGGGGGACTCTTGGTCTGATCGCCAGGGAAAGCGGGCTGGACAGACTTCTCTTGAGGCCGCTTTCGGCAAGACTTCTTCCTCCGACGATTCCCGAAGAAAAGGGTTGGGTGGATAGGTCGGGGCTGCTTTCGATCAGTGGAAGATCAAGGAAAGAGCAGGCGGCTCTCGCTGCGAAATACGGGCTTCAGGACTATCCTCAGCCCGCAGGAGGGTGCTGCTTTCTTACAGACAAGAGTTACGGGAGAAGGCTCAAGGACCTCTTTACGTTCAAGGGAAAAGACAAGATTACGGCTGAAGACATGATTCTCCTCAAGGTCGGAAGGCATTTCAGAATCTCGCCAGCGTTGAAAGTCATTGTGGGAAGAGATGAGTCTGAAAACAACTTTCTCATGAGGCATAAGGGCTCAAGGAGCTATCTCGAACCGGTAAATTTTCCCGGTCCGGTGACACTTGCCGAGGGAGAAATGGGGGAGGTCGGGCTTGAGAACACTTTGAGGCTTGCTGCAAGGTACACGGACGGGAAGGACTCAGACTCGGTTTCGTTCAAGTTGACGCACGGAGGTCAGGACCGACTGGTTTCTGCGAAACCCTTCAAACCTGAAGAAGTAATCCGGTGGCTTATCCTGTGACCCTCGATCCTGGATGAAATGCGAGTTCTTCCATCGAGGCTCAGGGACTGGAAAACGCCTGCGGTCTTTTCTTCTTCCTTCTGTAGTTCCGGGCGAGCTCAAGGAAGATCTCGATATCGTTCTCGAGGTCTGATTGTGTTCCATCGAAGTAGAAAACCTTCACCGGGATTCCATCATGGTCCCTGCTCAGCACAGGATAGACTGCCTCACACACAATTCCGTTCATGCAAGTGAACGGGCTTATGTCAATTATTCCGTCTGCGCCCTTTTCATAGAGGTAGATGCTCTTCCCAACGCTCAGGACCATCTCGCCGAGTGCGCCGTGGCAGGGGAGATAGGGAAAGCCTTTCTCAAGAATTTCTGCTATGTCGTGGGGCTCTTCAAGACCTCTGAAATCCTCCTTGAAAGGCTCAAGAATGGCTTCTTCATCCTTCCTCTGAAAATGACTCTTGATTCTTGCACCAAGCATTTCCAGAGAAAAACTCCTGCCGAGAAGGGCGAGATTTCTCTTCTGCTCGGCCTTCGTGTACCACACCCATTCTCCAACATCTGAAAGCCAAACCTGTCCGCCGAATTTCTCTATTTTTCTTATGGCATCTTCGTTGCTGAAATCATTCAGTCTGCAGAAAATCTCGCCAACCATTCCTATGAGAAGCTTTTCCTTCGTATAGTCGGCAGGCACCGCTCTGAATCTATCCCTCGACCGGACAAGCTCTGAAACAACATTCCGCAATTTCTCGCCTTGCGGGATTCCTCTTGCCTCAATTGCCAGCCCGACACGGTTCAGGGACTCCTCGAACACGCGGTCGGTATCGCCTTCGTTAAGTTCGTATGGTCTTGTCTTCAGAAGAAGCTTGGTCAGAACATCACCCGCAAGAAGCGCGCGCCAGCCGGTCCGGATGAATTCAGATGCGTGCTCACCGAGCCCGCTGTATCCATCGGCACTGGTCGGGGAAAGAACTTCGACGTCCTGAAGTCCCCTTTCATTCAGAATATGTCTGAGGAGCGGGGCATACTGGCCGAACCTGCAAGGTCCGCCTGAGGTCGGCATGAAGAAAGCAGCCTTCTTGGGGTCAAATCCCGGCGCCTCAGCTATGCGCAGGAAATCTCCGAGGGTGACTTTTTGCGGAAGGCATTCGTCTCCGGATGTGAACCTGCCGCCAAGCTCCATGGTTCGCTCGTTCGAAGCAAGCGTTACGGTCGCGTCTATCCCGATTGATTTGAATGCTGAAGCAAGAGCTCTTGCCCCTGCGTAAGACATTCTCGGGATGTGGAGAGTTCTTCCTTCGAGAGAGTTTCCCTTTTTTGTTTCCACCATCTCAGAAGCCCCTTACTGTCGAGATAAGCTTCGCATCGCGTCAACATTCCAGCGTCACTTCCATGACCGTCGAATTGAAGTGAAAGGAAAGGCTTACCCGAGGCAGGCCCTGTAAAATGCTTGATGTATGAATCCGGGCCGCACTTGAAATTCGTAATGTAGAGAATGTGGAAATTCGGACAACGATTGACGATCTTCGAGGCCTGAAGAATTTTCCTTCCGTAGTTCCAGAACATGTTCCTGTTCAGCGGCGGCACATCCTCATCATCGAGAGGCAGGAAATCAAGCGGGATCACGTTTATCCCGTAGTAATCCCTGAGCTTTGATGGAATGTTCATGTTAACGCCCCTGTCATAGATGTTGTACGGCCTTCCGACGATGACTATTGCCGCCTCATCGCGCTCCATGACAGACCCCAAGGCCTCCTCGCCAAGCGCTCTCAAGCTTGCGAAGAACTTCCCCTGCGCCTTGTACGCCTCATTCAGCGCATCCCTGTTTCTTTTCTCCGATGCCCCGAGGAACACAGCAAACTTTCTCAGCTCTTTCTCGACATGCTTGGGGCCATACCTCATATGCACGGTCGGCTTAAGCAGTCTCGATTTGTACTCCTCAAAGAAAGGCGCGTGTTCAACGACAAAAGCGAGTGTCTGTCCCCACGGGCACAGAAATGAGTTCGCTTCCTGATAGTCCGATTCGGCATTTATGACGTTGGGAAGGAAAATGAAGTCGACCTTTTTCTCAATAAGGTCAACGATGTGGCCATGGGCTACCTGGACAGGGAAGCATGGCTCGGCGACAGTTGCTTCAATTCCCTGATTCACTATTTTTGCACTCGTTGGAGCCGAGATCGCGACCGTGGCGCCCAAACATGAAAGGTACGTCCTCCAGAACGGGAATCTCTCGTAGAAATACATTGCACGCGGCATTCCGACAACGGGCGCGCCGCGGTCTCCGGACAATTGGCGGTCGGGAGCCGGTTCCTCATATCCTTCCATCAGAAACGTCTCTCTGATCGCCACCAGATCCTTTATTACCGGTTTCTTATCAGTCTTTGCTCGTTTTCTGAACTTGTCGGAACACTTATCTCCCCAGAAAGTCTTCTGTCCCTCAACAATGAATTCCTGCATGTCACAGTAGTTGGCGCATGCCTTGCAAACAAACTCCCTCATTTTGTAGCTTATCTTGGTTATGTCGAACCCTCTGAATTTTGTCTTTACCCCGAGCTGGTTCACTTTTTCTTTTGCAAGCAGCGCTTCGCCGATTGCTCCAATGACGCCGTTATAGGGAGGAACGATTATGTCTTTTTCAAGAACCTTGCTGAATGCGGCAGCCACAGCGTCGTTGTAGGCTGTCCCGCCCTGAAAGAAAATAGTGTCGCCGATGTTCCTGCCGCGCACCACCCGGTTCAAGTAGTTGTAAACAACCGAATAAGCAAGGCCTGCAACAAGCGCGTCTTTCGATGCAGCTCTCTGCTGGAAAGAATTCACATCCTGTTCCATGAAAACGGTGCATCTTTCACCAAGGCGGATCGGCTTGTCTGTGCTCAGGGCAAGGCCGGCAAATTCGCCTTCAATCCTTACCCCCAGCCTCTCGGCCTGCTCTTCGAGGAATGAACCCGTGCCTGCCGCGCATGCTTCATTCATGGTGAAATCAACGACTACTCCCTCTTCCACGTTTATGAACTTGGCGTCCTGACCGCCGATTTCGAAAATTGTGTCCACTTTTTTGTTGAGCATTTTCTCGGCGATGAACGTCGCTCCGGTCTTGTGCGCTGTGATTTCGTCATTCACCGTGTCCGCGCCGACAAGCTCTCCGATAAGCTCCCTTCCGGAACCGGTCGTGCCCACTCCCATTATCTCGATTCTTCCCGAAAGCTCGGCCTGGATTTCACTCAGGCCTCTCCCCACGACCTCAACGGGTCTTCCCTCGGTCCTGAGGTAAATCTCCTTGATTACGTTTCCTTCAGGGTCGACCACGGCGAGATTTGTGCTCACAGAGCCGACGTCTATTCCGAGGTAACAATCGACGGGAAGCCCGGGCGGGAAAACGTAAGGTTCGACTCTGTCTCTCAGAAGAATGACCTTGTCCATGGAGAGAACAGGTTGGAATGGCAGCCCGCCCTGCGGGTTCCTTGATTCAAGCTCAAGTCTCAGGAAGTCTGGAACAGCCTGTAGCTTGCTTGATTCCCTGGCAAGAAGAGATGCCCCGATTGCGCCATAGTATGCATGATAGTCAGGAATAAGAAGCTCGTCGTCCTTGAGCTCAAAAACCGACTTGATCGCATCAACAACGGCTTCATTTGCCGCGACTCCCCCGATGAAAGCAACTCTGGGGACCACGGTTTTTCCCTTGACGATGTTGCCTTTGAAATTCCTCGCAACCGCAAGGCACAACCCCTTCAATATCTCAGGCGGCTGAGCGCCTTTCTGTTGGGCATGAATCATGTCGGATTTCGCAAACACGGAGCATCTGCCCGCTATATTTGCGCATTTTGATGAGCAGAGAGCTACTTTTCCTATTTCCTCAACATCGTATAGGAGCCTCGATGCCTGCTGGTCCATGAACGAGCCGGTGCCGGCAGCGCAGTCACCGTTTGTCTCGTAGTCTTCAATCCCTATTGAGTTGGTGAATGTATCCGTCGAAATCCTTATGTACTTCGAGTTCTCTCCGCCCATCTCAAAGATTGTCTTTACATCACAGTGAAGGGTCCCGACTCCCCGCGCAATTGCTTTGAATTCGTTTTCCCTTTCAGCTCCGAGCTGGGAGGCAATGAGGTTACTTCCCGAGCCGGTCACCTTTACTATGAAATGGGTATCATCGGGAAATTGCCTTCTAATCCCGGAGAGAAGACCTGAAGCAGCCTTCATAGGGTTGCCCAGCACCCTTGTATAGCGGGAAAGGTAGATGAACAAAGAACCGACGCGGAGGTTTTGCGGAAAAACTTCGGTTGCCAGCTCTCTCTTCTCCTCAAGCAGGAGAGCGGCTTTCGCACTGATTGATCCGACGTCAAGACCTACAAAAACAGTCAATCTACCTCCTTGGGGAATCTCAAGAATATTCTAGTTATCTGGAAAGCCCAGGGGCACGAAAGAAACCTTCATTGTTCTGCACGAAACGATGATCAGGGATCTTCTATTCCAGCACGAAATTGCCGCACAGTCTGCAGCCAAGGGTGTCAATTAGGATATAATGCAGGCGGGCCTGAGTCAACAATATTCCCACACGATGGCTAAAGTTGTGGACAAAGCTCACGCAATTCTCATAGAATGACTTAGTCGAGATATGGCCAGATAATGGGGCAGTGGCACTGATCCTTCCTCCCTTTCCGTGAGTTTTCTCCCGGCTTTCTGAAAATCGCCGAAGAATTGTGAAAATGGAACAACCAGGATTTCAAATGATTTCAAAGTGGTTCTCAAAATGCGTGCTTGTTGCAATTTTATCGTGCATCCTTGTCATCGACCTCTCCTTTGCTCAGACCGGGGCGGCTCGAGAGCCGGCGAAAGCCAGCCGGACTGCGTCGGCCTCAACCGGTGCCGGCGCCAAGGCTGCGGCCCCGCAGAAGAAATCAACCTCACCCACGAAGGCCCTAAGTAAGACAAGCAAGGCCACCCAGGCAAAGAAAAAAACTCCGGTCAAGAAAAAGAGGCGGCCCGCAGCCTCAACTAAGAAGAAAGTCAGGAGCTCCAGGAAGTCGTCACTTGCCAGCTCATCTGCTCTCTGGGCAAGGGCCGGAGTTCTGTTTGATGTGTCGGATGGAAAGATACTCTTCGAGAAAAATGCGGACAAGACTTATCCGATTGCAAGCATAACGAAGTTGGTAACGGCTTTGACCTTTCTTGATCTCGGCATCGACCTCGATAGGGTCACGACTATCGAACAAGACGATATCAGGGGGGCCCGGAAGACCCGGCTGAGGGTGGGTGAACAAGTCTCCCTTATAGATCTTCTTCATGCCTCTCTCATATGTTCCGACAATGCCGCCACGAAGGCCCTGGCGAGAGAATCAATGTTCGGAAACGATGCGTTCATAGACAAGATGAATGAAAAGGCTTCTGAACTTGAATTGAATGGAGCTCATTTCGTCGATCCGACCGGGCTGAGCTCCGGGAATGTCGCAAGCGCACTCGGCTGCGTCAAACTCATCAAGGCGGCGACTGAAAACGAGCTCCTCGCGAGCATAATGCAGACAAAAACCTACTACTATGAGTCGAATATCCAGGGACACCAGATTGGCAATACGAACAGGCTCCTTCAATCAGATTGGGACATACTCGGAGGGAAGACCGGCTTCATAAGCGCGTCAGGATACTGCCTTGTGACCTACCTTCTTGATAAGGGGAAAGAGGTCGCTGTCGTGATCCTCGGCGCTCCTTCAAATGGGAGAAGATTTCGCGAAGCAAGACTCCTTCTTGAGCGGCACCTGAAAACAGGGTAGGCAGGCGCTTCTTATTCCTTGATTTTCCCCACTGTCACAAGCGCGTAGTCTTCCCGCGGGAGGTACTTTCTTGCAGAAGCAGTAACCTGAGCGGCCGTGGTCTTCTTCACCATGGAAGGGAAGTCTTCGGCGAACTTAAAACCGGCGCCGATAGTCTCGTAGAGTGACAGCGCCCGCGCTGTCTCACCGTTTGTCTGAAGCGAAAGCAAGAAACGCTGCGTGGCGTCCGCCTTCGCGACTTCGATTTCATCACTGCCTAATCCTTTATCCAATGCTCCCCTTATTTCCTCGAGGATCGTATCTCTTCCCTTCTCGAAGTTGATTCCGGAGACACCGAGCTCGAAGGTGACGGGACTTCCGGCAAAGCTGGGCCTCAGGTACGTCCACATCCTGTAGGCCAGTCCTTCTTCGTAGATTAGCCTGAAGAATAGCCGTGAGCCGATTGCCCTGAGGGCAATCTGAAGCGAAACGTAGTCGGGGTCCTGCGCAGCCGGTCCAGGTACTCCGAGGTTCATCGTGACCTGTTCCTTGTCTTTCGTGATATTGACTGTCTTTCGGACAGCCCGGCCGGGTTCCTGTTTTGCGAAGGAAGGCCCGGTCCCTTTCTTAAGACCTCCAAACTTATCCAGGATTAACTTGTTGACATACTCGCCGTTGATGTCTCCTGCGACCGAGATTACGATGTTCTGGGGGACGAAAATCCGGCGGTAGAATTCTGAGATTTCTTCCCTGCTGAGTGAACTGACCGCAGCTTCGTCACCCAGGACCGTTCTCCCGTAAGGAGAGCTGCCATAGAGCACCTTGGCGAACCCCTTGTGCGTGAGTTCGTAGCTATCGTCTTCCAGTCCTCTTATCTCGGAAACGACTTCCTTCTTGGTCTTCTCGATCTCCTGGGGCGGGAAAACAGGTTCAAGAAGCACGGCAGAGAGAAGCTCAAACCCCGGATAGAAATTCGATGAAGTACCCTCAAGAGAGACTTCCGTGAAATCTCTGTCGGATGAAGTTGAGACCCTTACCCCAAGGGAATCGAATTTCTCTGCGATCTCCGATGCGGTCAAGACGGCTGTTCCTCTTAGAAGGAGTCTCGATGTCACGTTGGCTATGCCTGCTCTTTCTCCGGGCTCAGCCCTCAGGCCGCCCCTGATCATGAAGCTCATGGCAACGGTGGAAGCCCCTTTATTCTCCTTGGTGATGACAGTCATGCCGTTCTGCAATTCAGTCTTTTGCGCTTGCTGCGAGACTGGAACTTCCGCCTGCGGCACGGCAAACTGAGAGTTGAAGCCAGAAACTGTGCCCTTGAACGATATTCTCTCTTTCGCCTCGGGCCTCACAAGCGAGAGTGTGCAATTGGCCGGCCCGAAATATTTTCTCACGAGAGAGTTGATATCTTCTTCCCTTGCGCCCCTTATTCTCTGAAGGTACATGCCTTCAAGATCAACCGAGCTCGTCGCATAGTAAAAGCAAAGACGCTCTGCCTGCTGGAAAAAGGTCTCGCAGCCAAAAGCATAGGATGTTTCAACTGAGCGCTTTACCCTGGAGAGTTCGTCTTCAGCAACTCCATCCCGGGCGAGCAGAGAGAGTTCTCTGAATATGACAGAAACAGCTCTTTCCTCCTGGCCGGGATTCAAATCACAACCTATGTAGAAGAGCCCTGGGTCCCTGAAGGAATCATGATAGGAGTAAATCGATGTCACGATGCTTTCCTTTTCCTTCAGCGCCCCGATAAGCCGCGAGCTCTTTCCTTCAGTAAGAATCTGTTGAAGAAGATCAAAGAAGGGGGCTTCCTCACTCCCTGCCTCGGGTATATGGAATCCAAGAAGAAGGTAGGATTCCTGCGTTTTCATTTCCGTCACAACTTCTCTGAATTCGTTTTGCTCCGGCTCAACATTGCCCAGTTCAAACGAGTCTTTTCCTCTTGGGTAGGATCCAAAAGCCCGGGTCAGCTTGGCGAGCATTTCCTTCGAGTCGAAATCTCCGACGGCCGAGATTACCATCTGATTCGGAACATATCTTTCCTCGTAGAACGTCCGGAAAGTCGGAAGAGTCGCAGTTCTCACCACATCTTCCGAACCGATTGTTGTCTGCCCGTAAGGATGCACGCGGAAAGCAGTCTTCTGAAGCCGATACCCCATCAGACCTCTGGGATTGTCATTAATGCTCTGGTTGAATTCTTCAAGGACAATCTGCCTTTCCCTTTCAACCTTTTCGTGGGTGGGTTTGAGGTTCATTACGGCATCTACATATCTTGATAGTCCTTCGTCCAGATTTTCTTTCGGGACTATGATGTAATAGCAGGTTCCATCCTCGAAGGTGTAGCCAAAGAATGTGCCGAGCGCCTGAAACTTCTTGCGGGTCTCAAGCTCCGCCTGCTTCTCTGTCCCGCCCCTGAAGATCAAGTGCTCATAGTAATGGCTCAATCCGCTCAATGGAGGAGGTTCGGTCCTCGCGCCGCCGAGTACATACCCGCAGAGTGCGATCAATCCCCGGGAATGGTCTTCCTTGAGAATGATAGTGAGGCCATTGTCGAGTTTGTGAAGCTCAACGGGGGACCCTGGAAGCGAAAAGCAGCTTGAGAACGAAGAGAAAAGGAAAAGAAGTACGAATAGAACACCCGCGTGCGGAAGCAGAAGAAATGAAGGGCGCCCGAAGCTTTTTCTGGCTGATTCCCTGCCCTGTCTGAGCAAACTCAAGAGCAAGGAGGTCTATCCTTTTGGTTTCTTCTTGTTCCAGAGAGGAACAAGGATTTTCGAGACTTTTTCAAGGAAATGCTTGTCCTCTGTGTGGAAAGCATCGGGATAATTACTGTCTATGTCCAGCTCTGCGACGACCGTATTCTTGCTGATTATGGGAACGACAATCTCGGATCTTGTCTCGAAGCTGCAAGCCAGATATCTGGAGTCTGCGGAAACGTCGGAGACAATAATGGTGCGCTTGTGAAGGGCGGCAGATCCGCAAATCCCTTCGCCAATCTTGATTTTCTTGTGGATTGTGGGTTTTCCGGAGTAAGGGCCCAGGGCAAGCGAGTCATCCTGCACAAAATAGAACCCCACCCAGGTGTAGGTGTCGAAATTTTCCTTGAGCAGGGACACGACCCTGGCGAGCTTCTCGGGCATCGTTCTGCGCGATTTGGCAACGCTTTTGATTTCCCTCAGGACCCGCTCGCCGGTGTCAGAAACGAGGATTCTCTGACTTCTCTTCTTGCTCGAAGCTCTCTTTGCCGCAGCTTGCCGTTTTGCCACAATAGATTCCCTTTCCCGTTCCCCCATACTCTCACTTTCCAGACCGCCTTGTCAAGTGGGTTCTGAGAGATGTCCTTTCCCTCCTGCCGAAAATGTCGATCCTTCCTGGACTCGCTCACTCGAATTTGTGAACTCGGCCTACGGCCTCAGACAGCACAAATTCGCCCCCTTCGGGGTCGCTCCCTCGTCCACGAAGGGAATCCACAGATTTTCGGAAAGTCGGTTCAAGGACATCTCCAAGCCCACCCGCTGCACGGCGTCGCCGATGCCTGCTCGACCTCCGCGGTACGACATCAGGAACGCGTTGACACGACAGAAAATGCAGAATAAACTCGGTGTGCTGGCAGGGACCGTAGCATCGTTGAGTTCGGGGACTCTTGCAATCTGGAGGTCGCCAGGAGAATGGTTGATACTGTAGCTGTCGCCCAACGAGAGGGAATCCTGTCGTCCGCGCATCTTGCGAAGGGCCTGATTGGAATTGAGTGGGCGCTGGGTTATGCAGCCATCGCCCTCTTTATCGGGATGATTCTCTACATTACGCTCACTCTTCTCAAGAGAACGCGGCTCATCAGTGAGAGAGGAATTATCAGACTCCTTGCAGCCAAGGCCAGATTTTTTTTAAGTCTTTTTGCCGCGTTTCTGTCTTTTTATTTCCTCTCTGCCAAGAGATTGGCTGTCCTGATTGATGCAGAGAAGGGGCTGTTTGTCGCCATCCTGATAGTCCTGATCTTCCTCATCATTAAGATTCTTGACGCATTCGTGTATCACATTTTTGAGTGGCGCGGCCGCGTTGCACCTCTGCCATCACTCCTTCATGACCTTATTATCCTTCTGATCTATTTCACAGTCTTTCTTGTGGTGCTCAAGGCAGCATACAACATAAAACTCAGCGGATTTCTGGTTTCATCTGCAGTCCTCACGATGATCCTGGGTCTTGCCCTTCAGGACACACTGGGAAGTCTCATCGCCGGACTCACGATGCACTTCGAGAAGACTTGCCACGTCGGGGATTGGATCACTGTCGGCAATGTGACGGGCGAGGTCGTATTGCTCACTTGGCGGTCAGTCAAAGTAAGAACGTTTTCGGGTGATATTGCTGTCCTCCCCAACAGCGTCATCTCCAAGAGTGACCTGGTTAATCACAGTCTTCCGGACATCAGGCACAGGCCGAGCATTGAGGTGGGGACGAGCTATCTTGCCCCTCCTAACAAAGTGATAGAGATTCTGGAATCCACTGCCCTTGAGACCCCCGGCTGTCTTCCTGAACCGCGGCCCACAGCATTCCTCGTCGGCTACGGAGAGCATTCCATAAACTACAGGCTTTTCTTCTGGGCTTCCGACTTTTTCGCAGCAAGGGGAGTTGGGAGCCGTATCCTGGTTAGGATCTGGTACAACCTTAAAAGGGCCGGCATAGTAATCCCGTTTCCAATCAGAACCGTTCATATGCACGAGATCACTCCTGAGCGGGAGGCGAAAGAGAGGACGGAAGAGATAATCGAGTTTGTTTCCAGACTTAAGGGTGTAGACTTTCTTGCACCTCTGCCTGAGGAGTCCCTTAGAATAGTTGCCTCGAACCTGAAGCGGATGATCTTTGCGAAAGGCGAAGTCCTGTTCAGAGAGGGAGATCTTGGTCACAGCTTGTTCATTGTCGAGACCGGAGGCGCGCGGATCAAAAAGGCAGGCGAATCCGGGCGAGAGATTATTCTCGCTCAGCTCGGCCCGGGGAGTTTCTTTGGCGAAATGTCGCTTCTTACGGGAGAGGCGAGGAGTGGGACCGCCGAGACAACGGAAGATTCAACCTTTCTAATTGTTGACAAGAATGATTTCGAAGGTATCCTAAAGGCCAATCCTGCATCCGCAGAAACCATAAGCAATATCGTTGCCGAGAGGCTTGAAGCAACGAGAAAGGAATTCGAAAAAGCAGCTTATGAAGTGGCAGGAGCCAAAGAACCCACATCAAAGAAGCTGCTCTCGAAGATAAAGATGTTCTTCGGGCTCTAGGAAAACCGGAATCCGATTTGGATTTGTTTCCCCGTGGTCTCCGGGCTCACTTCTGCTCAGGACCCTTCAGCCGGATGCTAGTGCTGTGTCACATAAATTCACGGACTTATTATGTGGTGCCCCAGCACTTTCACAGGGGCTATCGCCCCTATGACGTTTCGAAACTTGCC
>JASEGR010000073.1 GCA_030017955.1 Candidatus Eisenbacteria bacterium | reverse complement strand
CGTCAGATTGTTGAAATCAGCTACAAGAATCTGACAATGGTAAGGGGTATTGATGTTCCCTTGGAGAACAAGCTGCGAACAGTAAAGCGGCGTCGGCTTCGTTGGGTCTTCGCATCTACCCTTCGCGTCGATTCCCCTCAAGCTCATCACAATCTTCCCATCGTCATTAAGAAACGCAGATGCACCAGATGCATAAGCGGCAATCGCTGCGATTGCAAGAAGTATCGCCAACCTCTTCATGACTAGCCCTCCTAACAAAGGACAATGTTGTCCATTAACCTAACTTCCCCAAATCCTTCAGTCCTTCAGGACACGAACAACTTTTTGTCTTGCTACATCCCCCCTTTCGGACAAACTTAGGTCCTAGTGCTCAAAACCTATGGACAGAGGTGATTCCCGAAATAATGGGTCGCAAACTGCGTAGCATCAGCACCGCTGATTGCGCCATCACCATTGACATCAGCGCAGCCGTTGTTGGCAAAATAGTAACCCGCGAATGCGGTTACGTCTGCGCCGCTAAGCGCGCCATCACCATTCACATCAATCGAGTTAAGAATGAGGATGCTGCCCAGATTCACAGAACCAACCCACACTGGATAGTTCCCGGGACAGCAGTCACCCGTCTTCAGATAGAACGCAGCCTGTCCGCTTGCATTCGTCACTGCAGAAGGAGTCAGTGTCTGCCCTGAGCACAGATAGAGGCATACGGTCGCCGGAGACAGATTCGGGCCAGATGACAGCAATGCCGACGTCAAGTCCGCGACCACAACCGCGCCCTGAATCGGGTTGTTGCTCGCATCTCTCACTGTGACTGTGTAAGCAATATCTCCCAGGAGACATGCAGGAGCACGCGGAGGAACAGTACACTTGCTTGGATCAGGAACTGCAGCCATTGCTATGACCACCCAGGCGAAAAGCAGTAGGCCACTCAAGCTCAACACTTTCAGCATTTCCACACCTCCTACTAGAAGAAATCACTAAGATGACCCGACAAACAGGGGAGGAACAAACTACACTGTGTAACCCAGCTGAACACCTCCTTTCGCTGTAGCAAAAAATTAAAGCCTTTCCTTCGACAATTTGTAGCTACATTATACCACTGCGAGAAAGCTTCTGTCAAGGATGAACTATTGCCCAGTTATCCTCTTACAACACAAATAGTATATCACACTCTTTTTGACCCTGTCAAGCTAAAAACTCGGAGATTCCCCTTCGAAAGCTCAGAGAGCCTGACCTTTGGAGGAGGACAGCCCATCAGTCCGGTCCAGTCGGCTCCCATGGACATCCCTGCCGTTGGCATACCCGCCTTCTGACTGCGGGCTGGCCGGGGAACGGTTTTTCCCGTCCGGAAGGTCAAAGTCGTTACTCCATGTCTCAGATGGAATTACGGCAATCTTTGAGCCCGGGCAAGCACGTTCGCGTAAGGGTTTCAGAGATATGTGGGCGAAACAGGATTTGAACCTGTGGCCCCTTGCGTGTAAGGCAAGTGCTCTAACCGCTGAGCTATTCGCCCATCCGAAAAGGAGCAGATATCACTTCAGGATGAGACCTATCGGGATAATCACTACATAGCCTAGAACGAGAAGAAAAGGAGCCAGCGTTATTGAACCTCTTGCCAGAAAGACATATCCCAGAACGATTGATAGGATTCCCAACCCCATCACCAGGTAATTCTTCTTTGTGAAGGAAATCTCGGGCTTCGCCCGGGCCCGCGCCTCCTTGATCTTGTCCTTCCTCCTCACCTTTTCTTCCTGCCTTCTCCTGTGTTCCCTCTGCGAGACTGTCTTTGCCATCTTCCCTCCCCTATTCAGGACTATTTTCCTCCACCGTAAAGATGTTGCCTGGAGACTTTGTTGTCAATTTCAATTCTTCGACGAAATGCTATCCACGCACTCGACAAAATAATCTATATCAGATTCCTTGACAAAGGGACCGATGCTCGCTCGTACGATTCCCCTCTCCAGAGTTCCAGCTTCTTTGTGAGCCATGGGAGCACAGTGAAGTCCGGCCCTCACAAGAATTCCAAACCTTTTATCAAGCATTTCGGCTGTTTCACTGGAGTCGTGACCTTTGACGTTGAAAGCCAGGATGGGTGTTCTGTTCTCCAGATCGCCGGTGAAATAGAGCTCAATCCCTGGAATCGCCTTCATTTTCTCCACGAGGTGTGTTGTCACTCGCATTTTGGCCCGAACGAACTTTTCAAGTCCGATGGAGAGTATGAAATCAGCGCTCGCGGCCAGACCTGCCAGTCCCAGGCAGTTCTGCGTTCCGCTCTCGAACCTGTCAGGCAGATAGGCAGGCTGCATATCAGATTCAGACTCACTGCCAGTGCTCCCCTCAACAAGGGGAGAAAGCTCCAATCCTTCCCTGATGTAGAGGCCGCCTGTCCCGTGGGGCCCGAGTATAGCCTTGTGCCCGCAAAAAGCATACAGGTCAACACCAAGCGAACCGAGATCGAATGAAAGGTTGCCGAGACCCTGTGCACCGTCCACCAGAAGAGGGAGCGAACGCTGCTTCGCAAGCTCTGCCAGCCCACTGAGCGGAGCAACAATCCCGAAAGCGTTTGACACGTGAATTGCAATGATCGCTCTCGTGTTGGGTCTAATCTCGTTTCTCAGCTTGGCAAGAGAGAAGCTCCCATCGCGCTCGAAAGGAACATATGTGACCGTCACATTTTTCTCTGTTGTGAGCCTCCTTAGCGGCCTCACGACCGAGTTGTGCTGCATGCCGGTCGCGACGACGTGATCGCCATCGCGGAGCACACCCTTGATCGCAAGATTCAGCGCCTCGGTCGCATTCAGCGTAAAAACGATGCGCGACTCGTCCTTGACTCCAAGAAGAGAGGCAGCTCTTTTGCGCGCAAGATAAACTTGCCTGCTTGATTCCACCGCCAGTCTGTGCGCACCTCTTCCAGATGATGCACCTATCTCCGCCGTGAATTTGTTCATCGCGTCCATCATGCACTCCGGCTTGGGCCACGATGTGCTCGCGTTGTCGAGGTAGAGAAGGCGTGAGCTAGTCATCCTGCTTCTCGTTCATACTTCCGGTTCTGTAACCTTCAAGGTCGAGGGTGACAAAGCGAAACCCGTGTTCCTTTAGCTTCAAGATAATGGCGCTTCTCAGGCCGGGATCCAGGAAACGGGGGATTTCCTCTTTTCCCACTTCCACCCTGGCGATCTCACCGTGATATCTCACCCTGAGTTCCTTGATTCCAAGCTTTCTTATGAACTTCTCACACTCTTCGACCTGTTTGAGTCTTGCTGCAGTGATTTCTGTTCCGTGGGGAAATCTTGACGCGAGGCACGCCATCTGGGGTTTGTTCCAGGTCTCAAGCCCGTATTGAAAAGAGAGCTTCCTTATCTCGTCCTTTCCGAGACCCGCCTCGGCAAGCGGGCTCCTGACTCCAAGTTCTCTCCCGGCTCTTAACCCGGGCCTTATGTCGCTCAAGTCATCAACGTTAGTGCCGTCCAGGACAGAGGAGAGTCTTTCCCTCTCAGCAATTTCCTTGAGTCTTGAAAAGAGTTCGCTCTTGCACAGATAGCATCTGTCCTTGCCGTTCTCCCTGAAAGCCGCCGAAGCGAGTTCTTCGGTTTCGACGACAACATATCGTGCGCCAAGCCTGGCTGCCGTGTTGATCGCGTCCTCGAACTCATCCCTCGTGTAGGTGTCCGACTTCCCTATGCCGGCAAGAACCCGGTCGCCAAGAACGTCTTTGGATATCTTAAGAAGAAACGTTGAGTCAACTCCGCCCGAGTAGGCGACAAGAGCCGACCCCATTTTCTCAACCTCTTTCTTCAGAAGAACCAGTTTCTCCGAAGTGGTCAAGCCTTCATGTGTCACAGCCACTTTTTCCTCCGGGCTCCCCCTCACCTTAATCCTCTCCCCCTCGGGGAGAGGGCAGGGTGAGGGGCAAGCATTTCCCATTAATGGTGCTTCTTTCCAATCGGGGTCGAGCTCATGCTCGTATCTGGCAAGGAGAACGTGCTGTCTGGATGCCCGCTTCCCTTGACTGCTCTTATGGCTGAGAGGTGTTCCTCAAGAGAGCTGCTGAAAATATGAGAGCCATCGCCCCTTGCGACGAAGTACATGTCGCGTGAACCTTTGGACGGATAGAGAACGGCTCGCAGAGACGCCCGGCCGGGGCTGCAGATCGGCCCGGGCGGAAGGCCAGTATGAATGTACGTATTAAATGGAGAGTCGACTGCAAGGTCCGAGTAGTAAACCCTGTTCCTCTTTACATCCAACGCATACGTCACTGTGGGGTCAGCCTGCAACTTCCAATTCTTCTTCAGTCTCTCAAGGAAAACAGATGCAATCTTTGGCCTTTCTTCCGACAGCTTGGCCTCGGCCTCGACTATTGAACCAAGCGTCACTACTTCATGCATTGTGAAGCCGCTGCTCTCGGTTTTCCTCGCGAACTCTCTCTCAAAAATGTGGAAAAACCGGCCGACCATGGCTCTTGCCGCTTCTTCGGCGCTCATTGCGGGGAAAAAGCTGTAAGTATCGGGAAAAAGGTATCCCTCCAGGCAACTGGCCGGGACCCCTACGCTCCTGGCGAATGAAGGGCTTCTCACCAGAGCCATGAACTCACCATTATCCAGACCTATCCTCTCTGAAAGGATGTCCGCAATCTCGTCCGCCCTCAATCCTTCAGGTATCGTGACAAGATCCTCTCCGGCCATTCCTCTCTCAAGTGAATGGATTATCCCGAAAACCGAGCTGCCCACAGGAATTGTGTAGAAACCAGCCTTGATCTCTTTTTCCACCCCAAGGATTCTTGAAAGGGCCTTGAATGCGAGCTCACTTCTTACAAGCCCTTCTTTTTTGAGGAGTGCGCCAATTTCGTCAATTGTCATGCCTCTGGAGATGGCTATGGTCCTTGTCTGCGTCATGCCCCTATCCAGGTAAGATGATGAAAGAAAGGTGGTTACGGCCACACCAATGGCGGCAAGTAGAAGGGCAAGAATGACTTGTCTAAGTTTCCACACGGTACTTCGGGATCCCCTAGTGCTGTGTCACATAAATTCGCGAACTTATCATGCGGTGCCCCAGCACTTTCATAGGGGCTTCTCGCCCCTCTGACGCTTCAGGATGCTCCTCTTCGTCGCATCCCTACGCTGTCACCCCTGAGGGGGTCGGCCACGACCCCCTCATACCCCCTGGCAGTGTGCCTTATGAAACACCCTGCATTTCGTAAAGTTGTTTCTGGGACGGCACACTAGAAAGAGGTTGGACTGCCCACGCCGGGCACCGGCGCCTCCTGCCTGACAGACAGCTCCTACTTATCCTCCCTACTCATCCCTTTTCTGTCAAGATAACTCTGCAGGAGAATCGTCGCCGCAATCCTGTCAACCCTTCCCTTCTTCGTCCCTGTCTTCTCACCTGCCTCTATCAAAATCCTCCTGGCCTCCACTGAGGAGAGTCTCTCATCCCAGACTACAACGCGAATACTCAGGGATTCTCTGAGCGAATCCGCAAGAGAAAGGACCTGCAACGCCCCCTCCCCCTGGGTTCCATCGAGCCTGAGCGGAAGTCCAATAACGATCTCCGAGACATCGTACTCCCGGGCAATCTTTACCACAGCGGAGAGAGCTTCAGTTTCATTCGTCACGTTGACGGTCGGAAGTCCCTGGGCAGTCATCCGAAGCGGGTCACTTACGGCAAGGCCAATCCTCCGTTGCCCAAAATCAACGCCAAGAATCCTCCATGATTCTCCTCTTTTGTCGCGTTTTTCGCTCAATCTGTCCTCAATGTCTGCCTGACCGGCTTCCGGCTTCCCCGTCTTGCCTCCAGCCGCGCTTTCCTATGCAATCTTGAGCCTCCTCATAACTGCTCTGAAATCAGGAGGAAGCTTGGCGAAAAAGCAGAGCCTCTTGCCGCTCGAAGGATGTGAAAAAGCGACCTTCCTTGCGTGGAGAGCCGGTCTTTCCATTATGCCAAGAAGCTCTTCAAGAATCCTCTTGTCCTCCTGCTTCAGCCCGCTAGAAGATCTCCTTCTTCCTCCGTAGCGGTCATCACCGAAAATAGGATGCCCGATGTGCGAAAGATGAACTCTGAGCTGGTGTGTCCTGCCGGTGACCGGCTTGAGTGACACGAGAGTGAGGAACCGGGATTCCCTCAGGACCTTGAAGAAGGTTATTGCCTCCCGTCCGCCTTCCTTCACAACCGCCATCTTGACTCTGTCTTTCTTGTGCCTCCCGATTGATGTCGCGATCTTCCCCGTCTTCTGACGGAAACTGCCCCAGACAATTGCCAGGTACTCTTTCTCGAACTTTCTGTCTTTCAGCTGGCTCGAGAGATTTCTGTGACTCAGGTCGGTCTTTGCAACAACCAGAATGCCCGAAGTCCCCTTGTCAAGTCTGTGGACAATCCCCGGCCTCATGATTCCACCGATTCCTGACAAATCCTTCAGGTGGAAGAGGAGAGCGTGCACGAGGGTGCCGGAGCTCACACCGGCTCCCGGATGGACGACCATCCCTGCCGGTTTATTGACCACGGCAAGCTCGGCATCTTCGTACCTGATATCGAGAGGCAAAGGTTCCGGCTCGATGCCGAGAGGCGCGGGCTCGGGCAAATGCACTTCTATTTCCTCGTCCCTCCCCACACTGTAGCTCTGCTTTCGAGGCCTTCCGCCTGCAGTGACTCGTTCTTCTCTTATGAGTTTCTGAAGATAAGCACGTGAGTGAAGGGGGAATGCCTTGTGAAGGAAAACATCAAGCCTTAGACCTTCAAGTTCAGGAGAGACTTTCTTTTTCAGAACGTTTTCCAGCCGCCTTTTCACCTCCGGTGTACAGGCTCACCGCAAGAATCGCCACTCCGACCGTGACACACGCATCCGCAAAATTAAATACGGGCCATCTGTGTCTGCCGAAACCGACATCAAGGAAATCGATGACTCTGCCCACCCTGACTCTATCGACAAGATTGCCGAGCGCGCCGCCGAGGACAAGCCCCAGCGAAATCATGCTCAGGTATGAACGCTCGCGCGAGCGAACGATCAGGTAGCCAAGAAGCAGAATGGCCACAACAGAGATCACGATGAGTGTAGTTCTCTGCCCTGAAAAAAAACCAAATGCCGAGCCGGTATTCCTGACAAGCGTTATTCTGACAAAGTCGCCGATGAGAGGTCTGGATTCATTCGGGAACATCATGTGAGCTACAAACCACTTTGAAGCCATATCAATGATGAGAGCCACAGCGGCCGTCAGGAGGAGTTTCCCGCTATTCCATTTCTTCACTTTCCACCCGCATCCTTCTCCTCTTTTTCTTTACATTTTATGCACAATCTGGCGTACGGGACGACTTCGAGCCTGTCCTTGCCGATAGATCCGCCGCAGGTCTCGCACTTGCCGTATTCGTTTCGATAGAGGCGTCTGAGCGCCTCATCGACGTGATAGAGCAGTCTCCCCTCGGAAGAAGCGAAAAGGAAGGCCTTCTCTCTTTCCATCGCGTCCGTCCCGAGGTCGGCCATATGGAAACTGTAGGCAGAGAGATCGCCGGACGATTCCCTCTGGGTAGTCGAAAAAACGTCTTTTTCGAGACGGGCCAGCTCTTTCTGAAGCTTCTCTCTTTCCTCAAGAAGCCTCTTCTCGAAATGCTTCTGGTCTTTCTTGTTCATGTCAGGTTTCCTTCCTGAATGTCCTCTTACGAAGCCTCCGCCAAACCAACTTCCACACATTCATCCTCAATCTTCCAACTTTCCCGAACGGTTCCTCTGGCCGTTTCCTCACATTTGAGCTCGTCTGCAAGCACCTCGCCCTTTATGTATTCGCCGAACAAGCCGATGGCTTTCCTCGTCTTCCCGGGACACGAGATGGAGAGCCGAATCCTGTCAGTCACCTCAAGGCCGGCATTCTTTCTCAGGGACTGTATCCTGTGCACAAGCTCTCTGGCAATTCCCTCAGCTATTAGCTCATCAGTGACCCTGAGGTCAAGAGAAACAACCGTATCACCGTCAACTTCAACAATACTATCTTCTTTTCCTTCCTCAATTATTTCGACATCATCTTTCATTAGTTGTATTCTTTTTTGAGGAAAAGCTATCTCCACCGGTTCCCCCGCCTTAAGCTTTCCTATTTCCTCAGGAGACAGGCTGCCAAGCTTTCCCTCGACAAGCCCGACATCCTTTCCCAGGCGCGGGCCGAGCTTTGAGAAATCGGCTTTCAGCCGCGTAGTGACTATCTCTGCCCTGTCTTTCGAATACTTCACTTCCTTTACATTTATCTCTTCCTTGATGTGGTCGGAAAGCAATTTGATTGCGCCGTCCACCGTATCCACCCCGGCTACACAGATTGAAGAGAGGGGCTGTCTCGTTTTCAACCCCGCCCTGTTCCTGGCCGCTCTTGAAAGCGTCACTATCTTGAGTATGACCGCCATCTTCTCTTCAAGCTCCTTGTCAATCATCCCTTCGTCACATTCGGGAAAATCGCAGAGATGCACGCTCTCATTGCCGGAGCCCAGGACGGGGGCGAGAATTGACTGGAAGATTTCCTCGCTGATGAAAGGAGCGATTGGAGCCATCAACCGCACGAGCCGCGAAAGAACTTCGTGAAGCGTGAAATATGCGGCGGATTTGTCTTCACCGCTTCCCGGCTTCCAGAATCTCCTCCTGTTTCGCCTCACGTACCAGTTGCTGAGTTCATCCACCACGAAGTCTTGAATGTTTCTCGCGGCTCTGGTCAATTCATAGTCGTCAAGGTCTCGCGCCACTTTCTTGATGAGGCTGTTCATCCTGGACAGAATCCACCTGTCGCTCAAGGTCAACGCATTCTTGCCAACAGGCCATGTCCCGGGCCAGTATCCGTCAATATTCGCATATAGAACAAAGAACTGGCTCACATTCCTCAGGGTCGCGAATAGCTTTCTTGATACTTCCTTCACCCCTTCTCTTTCGAATCTGGTAGGCACCCAGAGCGGGGATGATGAGACAAGGTACCACCTCAGGGAATCTGCGCCGTCGCTGTCCAGAATCTCATCAGGATCGACTGCCGTTCCCTTGGATTTGCTCATCCGCTGTCCGCTCGAGTCCAGGATCATCTCGACCGGAATCACGTTCTTGAAACAAGCTTTCCCCGAGACGAAGGTCGATATCGCGAGAAGACTGTAGAACCAGCCTCTCGACTGATCCATTCCCTCCGCTATGAAATCGGCAGGGAAGTTCTCTTCAAACATATCCTGATTCTCGAAAGGATAATGCCACTGCCCGTAAGGCATGCTCCCCGAGTCAAACCAGCAATCTATCACCTCAGCAGTTCTTTTCATTTTCCCGCTGCATGATGGACAGTTAAGCTCTATCTCATCGACATAAGGCCTGTGGAGGTCTAGCTTTTCAGGCATGGAAACAGCCATCTTTGAAAGCTCTGCGATGCTCCCGACCGAAGTTTCTTTGCTGCACGAGTCACAAATCCAGATATTCAATGGCGTTCCCCAGTACCTGTCACGGCTCAACGCCCAGTCCACGTTTCCTGCAATCCAGTTTGCAAATCTGTGCTCGCCTACTTCTCTGGGGCGCCACTGGACCGCGCTATTGGCTTCGACCATCTTGTCCCTGTACGAAGTCGTCCTTACGTTCCAGGAGCTTCTCGCATAGTAGATGAGCGGAGTCTCGCATCTCCAGCAGTATGGATACGAATGAAGCACAGCTTCTTTCCGAAAGACCAGATTCCTCGATGAAAGATCCTCAAGTATTCCGGGGTCAGCGTCCTTGACGAAAATTCCGGCCCACTGACTGACAGGGGGAGTGAACTTCCCGCTCCCATCGACCGGCTGAAGAAGAGGAAGCCCCTTTTCATTGCCGAGATTGAAATCATCCTCTCCGAATGCAGGCGCGATATGAACGATCCCCGTTCCCTCTTCTGCGGACACAAAATCAGCGGTCACAGTCCTGAAGCCGCCCTGAGTGCCTTTGAAGAAATGAAAAATCGGTTCGTAGGCCGGATGATCCTTGACAAGTTTTTCTCCGGAGAACTCTGCTTCAACTTTCCAATCATCACCGAGAACAGAAAGCCTGTCCTTGGCAAGAATCAGACTCTCACCGCCGCGGCCGGCTCTGACGTACATCAGAGAGGGATGCACTGCCAGCGCCACGTTCGAGATGAGCGTCCAGGGCGTTGTCGTCCATGCAAGAAGAAACTCCCTGCTTCCTCCTCCAAGCGGAAACTTCACATAGACCGACGGGTCAGAGACCTCCCTGTATCCCTGGGACACTTCATGACTGGAGAGGGGAGTCCCGCATCTCGGGCAGTATGGAAGTATCTTGTAGCCCTTCTTGATGAGCCCGGCATCCCAGAACTTCTTTAGGATCCACCAGACCGTCTCAATGTATTCGTTTGTGCAGGTTATGTAGGGAGACTCAAGGTCGAGCCAGAACCCGATTCTCTCGGTGAGTCTCTTCCACTCCTTTTCATATCTGAAAACGCTCTCCTTGCACTTCGCATTGAACCTGGCAATTCCGTACTTCTCTATCTCGTCCTTCCCGTTCAGGTTCAGCTCCTGCTCAACTTCGATCTCCACGGGGAGGCCGTGCGTATCCCAGCCTGCTTTCCTCAGTACATAGTGCCCTGTCATCGTCTTGTAGCGGCAGACTATGTCTTTCACAGTCCTCGCCATCACGTGGTGGACGCCGGGAAGACCGTTCGCAGTCGGAGGCCCCTCGTAGAAAACGAATCTGGGAGAGTTCTTTCTTGTTTCAAGACACTTCTCGAAGATCTTTTTCTCTTTCCAGAACCCTATGATCTCGTCCTGCTTTCCAGGTGTAAGCGATTTCGCTATCTCTTGAAATCTCATTCTCTATCGTTCATCCCCCAATTACGCCTCACATCTTCTCCAGTATTCTCATCACAAGCCTGGTAAGTTTCGGCTGCGCCTCGGCTGCGACTTTGAGTATCTTGCTTATGTCTGCAGGCTTCAGACTGTCCGGTAGTCCCATGTCAGTCACAATGGAGAGCGCCAGAACGTTCATTCCTCCGTGGACTGCGACGATGTCTTCCGGAATCAATGACATTCCCACAACATCGGCTCCGATCCACCTCAAAAACCTGTACTCGGCTGCCGTCTCAAGATTAGGACCGATCACTGCCACAAAAACCCCTTTGTGAACCTTGATTTTCTCTTCAAGGGCAACTTCCTCAGCCAGCTTGACAAGGGCTCTAGTGTAGGGCTCGGACATATCCGGGAATCTGACACCGAGCTCGTCATCGTTTTCGCCAATCAGGGGATTGTCACCCATGAGGTTTATGTGGTCTATGGCGATCACTATGTCCCCCGGCTCGAACTGGGGATTGAGTCCGCCGACGGCATTTGAAATGACCAGAGTGCCGGCGCCCAGCGCCTTCATCACTCTGACCGGGAAAGTCACTTCTCTCATCGTGTAGCCTTCGTAGCAGTGGACCCGGCCGTTCATGACTACGACAGGCTTTCCCGACACCTTCCCGAAAACAAGCTCGCCCACATGACTCTCAACCGAGGTAACGGAAAAATGCGGTATCTCAGAGTACGGAATCGAGATTGCCGACTCTATCTTCGCCGCAAGTTCCCCCAATCCTGTGCCGAGAATGATTCCAATGGTGGGCTTGAGAGAAACCATCTTGCGGATAAAGTCCCTCGCTTCGTTTATTCTTGTAAGAAGTTCGCTTGCCATGTAGTTGACACCTCCAGTGTGGTATTGAATCCTTTCTCAACGCAGACGAGCAGCCAGATCATAGAGCGTTCTCACTACAATCCACTTCGTAAGATATATGAGGAGAACCGCCACCACCGGCGAGAAGTCAATGCCGCCGCCGATCGGAATTCTCCTTCTTATTGCCCTGAACAAAGGCTCTGTCAGTTGTCTCAACGCTCTCACAATAACATTGTACGGATCCGGATTCACCCAGGTAATCAGAGCGGCAATTATGACAATCCAGATGTATATGCTGAGGATCGTGTCGAGAACTCTTGTTATTCCCCAAAGGATATTCCCAAAGATAAACATTCATTCCTCCCCGCAGACGCCGCCTCCGAGGGCGCGTCAGGAATCAACCGGCCATCTTAAGGAGAACCATTTCTCGCCGGAGGCAGCCGCACATCTTCCGGCGGACACGGCAGGTCAAAGGACAGGCAGTCATGACGTTCTGGGCCCGAATATCGCCCTTCCTATTCTTATCATGTTTGAACCCTCTTCGAGAGCGCTTTCGAAATCATCGGTCATCCCCATCGAAAGATACTTCATCTGAACACCGCCTATTCCCTTCTTCCCGATTTTCTCGAAGAGTCTTCTCAGGGTTCTGAAAGATGCTCTCGCTTCTTCATCCTCGCCCAACGGCCCCACTGTCATCAGTCCCTTTACAGATATCGAATCAAGGTCTGAGATTTCTTCAATCAGCTTCTCGGCAGCCTCGGCAAAAACGCCGAACTTCGTGGTCTCTCCGGAAGTATTCACTTCAACCAGAACGTCGATGTTCTTCCCTTCTTCCTTAGCCCTCTTGGAAAGCTCCTTCGCGATTCGATTCGAATCTACGGACTGCACCACGTCGAAGAGCTGGACCGCAGGTTTCACCTTGTTCGTCTGGAGGTGCCCGACCATATGCCACCTCGGCATGTTGCTCCTGCGCGTTCCCGCCGGAATTTTCTCAAGAGCCTCTTGAACCTTGTTTTCACCAACGTCTGTCACGCCCAATTCAACTGCGAGGAGTATCGCGTCGAGGGAAACGGTTTTTGATACCGCAACAACCGTAACATCTTCCCCTGCCCTTCCCGCCTTAACGAGACACTCATCTACGCGCCCACGAAGGGCATCAAGATTCGCCTCAATCGTGTTTCTTAAGTCTATCACCATCTTCCAGACTCTTTCTCCGTCGAGCTCCCCCTCACCCTGCCCTCTCCCCGATGGGGAGAGGAAGACTGAGGAAGGATATTCTTGCTGGCCTCACCTCAATCCTCTGCCCCAGGGGAAAGATTGGTAACCGTAACTTTGAAATCCTCTCCCCCTCGGGGAGAGGGCAGGGTGAGGGGGCACACGGCACGTTCTTCTACCTTAATCTTTTAGTCTACGATTGAGAGAAAACGATTGCAAGAAAAAAAGGCGGCAGTGTGTTAGCAAAGGGAAAATGTCCCCGTTAACTGCAATGCTAAAATGTCCCCTCG